>JALFRH010000256.1 GCA_022785155.1 Spirochaetales bacterium | reverse complement strand
CCTCCTCTGGAGGAAGATTCTCCCTTCCCTCCACATGTATAGAGCCACCGAGGAAGGTAAGCATCCACCAGCAGACAATGTAGTAGCAGAATCTGGATGAAGCAGCGGCAACCTTCTTCAGATGCAATAGTGAGAATAGGCAATATAACAAAAGTCCAATAAATGCCATTGGAAATATCGGCCAAACAAAGATAAATGCAACTAATAACCTAAATACTTTGAGAAAACTCTTCATTTTGGTTCCTCCATTTATTTTAAAGAGTAAAGCTTGTAGTAAAGCCCCTTCTTCTCCATCAATTCCTGGTGCGTACCGTTTTCCACCACACGGCCTTTATCCAAGACAAAGATCATATCGCTGTCAATTACAGTAGAGAGTCTATGGGCGATGATGATGCTTGTACGCCCTTTGCTCAAGGTGTTGAATGCGCTGGAGATCAAGGTCTCACTTTCAGTATCGAGACTGCTGGTGGCTTCATCAAATACGAGAATCGGAGGATTCTTTAAAAAGACCCTGGCTATGGACAATCTCTGTTTCTGGCCGCCAGAGAGCCTTGTGCCATGCTCCCCCACCTGGGTGTCGAGACCATCGGGAAGAGTCCTGACGAATTCAGCAAGATTGGCTTTCTCCAAAGCATCCCAAAGTTCATCATCCTTTGCATCAGGTTTGCCATACCTGAGGTTCTCTCTGATGGATGCATCAAAGAGGAAGATATTCTGCTGAACAAAACCTATGGCACGATGGAGGGATTCCTGGGTTACGGTGTTGATATCAATGCCGTCAATGGTAATGGATCCACCTGTCCTTTCATAAAATCTTGCCAAAAGAGAGACTGTAGTAGTCTTACCTGCCCCGCTTTCCCCCACAAGGGCGATCTTCTTTCCTCCCGGAATATGGAGGTCAAGGCCATGGATTACTATCTCCTCCTCACCGTCACTGTAGCTGAAGGATACATCCTTATAATCGATTTCCCCCTTTGTCACCACAAGATCCTTGGCAGACGGGGAGTCCACTATATCAGGGGATGTCTCCATAATCTCTTCAAAGCGCTCAAAGGATGCAACACCTTGGGTAAACTGCTCTGTAAAGTTAATGAGTCTGTCTATAGGAGGAAGAACTACAGATACATATAGAATAAATGTAGTCAGATCAGCCACCCCCATCTTTCCCAGGGCAATCAATACTACGCCGCCACAAATTGTTATGAAATAATAGAGCTGGCGCATAAACTCCATACCTGCGTTGTACTGGGCCATGGAAGAATACATTTTTTCTCTGGATGACTTCAGTTTTTCATTGGAAGAGGAGAACTTCTTCTCCTGGAATCTTTCCTGGGAGAAAGACTTTACTTCCCTTATACCTTGAATGGAGTTTTCTGCAGTGACGTTTATTTCGCTGATACTCTTTCGGATGGCTCTGTTTCGGTTCTTAAGCTTCTTGTTGAACACAATACCGTAGACAGCCATTATCGGGAGAGGGATGATGGAAATAAGGGACATAGGGGCATTGATGATGAACATCAAAATATATGCACCTATGATTGTAAGGATGGAAATGACAACATCCTCAGGTCCATGGTGGGCAACCTCTGCAATATTAAAGAGATCATTGGAGATCCTACTCATGATATCGCCGGTCTTATGTCTGTCGAAGTAAGAAAAGGAGAGCTTCTGAAGATGATTGAAAAGATCGCTGCGCATATCATTTTCAATCCATACCCCAAGATAATGTCCCCAACGTATTCTTATATATGTACACACAGAAGTCAGGGTATAACAGGCAAAGACCAAGGACATAAGGATGATGATGTACTTCAAGGTGCCTTCCACACCTATGAATGACAACACTTTCCTCACTAATGCCGGAGATATTATAGATAAGACGCTGGATGTAGCCGCCATGGCCATATCCAGAAAAAACCAACCTTTGTAAGGCTTATAATAACTTAGAAACTTTGCAAAAAGCCCCTTTCCCTTATTATTTCCCAAAGAGTCTCTCCTTTATTCTTGTGAAAAATCCCTTCTTCACCTTAGGTTCCTCCACCTTCGGCTGTTCTACACTCCTACTCTCTGCTGCAACCTGATTGGTCTTCTTCCTTACTTCCTGGGATTTACTGCTTGAAGAGGAAGCCTTCTTTGCCTTAGGAGCGGTTTTATCACCATAACAGGACTTGTAGTAATTCATGCGCTCCTCAAGGGACATGGACCTTATCTTGTCGAAGTCTGTCTTCGTCTTGTACTCCAAGGTCTCGTCACGCTTACTCAGCTCCGTCTTGTCCCTGAAGGTCTGCTTCTTGGTCCTCAGATCCTTTCTGCCGCCAGACTGAGGGCGGGAGTGCTTCTGGGAGCTCAGCTTCTTTCTTGAAGAATAATGGTATCCAGCAGACTTGTCCTCCACTTTCTCCAATCCATCCTCATCAGCCCAATGTACAGGAATTTTCATCTGGATATAGTTTTCAATGGCTTCCAAGCCATAGATGTACTCTTCACAGGCAAGAGTAATGGCGATTCCGCTCTTCCCCGCCCTTGCTGTTCTTCCTATTCTATGGACATAGTTCTCATAATCTTCCGGGATATCGTAGTTGACTACAAGTTCCAGGTCATCTATCTGAAGACCTCTGGCCGCTACATCTGTAGCCACCAGGAAGTGAAGCTTACCTTCCTTCATGTCATCTATGGTCTCCAATCTCTTGGACTGGGCCATGTCCCCCATGAGATACTCCGTCTTATATCCATTCATATTAAGACGTTTGGATACTTCAACAGCCATGTCTTTTGTATTTGTAAATATAAGGCAGGAACGGGGATTTATCTTCTTGAGAATGGAAAGAAGAAGAGGGAACTTCTCAGCCTTCGTTACATGATAGAGTTCCTGGGTAATATTCTTTACAGTTATCTCTTCAGGCTGTACTTCTATTTCCTCAGGGTCGTTCATATAGTTCCAGGCAAGATTTCTTACTTTTGTGGAAAGGGTTGCAGAGAAGAGCATGGTCTGTCTGTACTCCTTGTCCCTCATCATACCGAACATGTTCCTGATATCGGGATAGAAACCCATGTCAAACATTCTATCGGCTTCATCCAAAACCACCACGTCGAATTGCCTGAAGTCTATTTTCCTGCTTTTTGCATAATCCAAAAGTCTGCCCGGGGTTCCTACATATAGGTCCAAGCCCTCTTTTATCTCGTTATTCTGTGCTTCATATCCCACACCACCGTAGAAACAGCCGACCCTGTAGTTTTCCATGCCTGAAGAGAGAAGTTTGGCGTCCTCTTCAATCTGCACGGCCAACTCCCTTGTGGGGGAGACTACCAGAGCCCTGCTCTTACCTTGGGAAAGAATATATCGCTGGAATATGGTCAAAAGGAAGACAGCTGTCTTTCCGCTTCCTGTCTTGGACTGCACCATGACATCTTTGCCCTTCAGTGCAACTGGAAGGACTTTTTCCTGTACCAAGGTGCATTCCTTGAATCCAGCTTTATCAACACCCATGAGTATCTGGGGATCTAGATTTAGTTCATTAAATATCATCTGTTTTTCCAATAATACGTTTTCATCTGAAAGAGTAGTTGTTACCAATGATTTTGTCTATCGAGATATCAATCATACCTCAGAACTTCTCTTGGTTTGGAACCGTTTGCAGGGCCTACGATTCCATCTTCCTCCATCATTTCTACAATTCTTGCAGCCCTGTTGTATCCGATCTTCAATCTTCTCTGAAGATATGAAGCCGAAGCGGAATGGCGTTCAAAGACAATCTTCTTGGCCATTTCGTACAAATCTCCGTCACCGCTGTCGTAGTCTTCGTCTGAATCCTCGTCATCATCGAAGGTTTCCTCTTCCTCAAAGATGGACTCCTCCAAAAAATCTGCCTGGGGATTATTCTTTCTGGTAAACTCAGACACGCTCTCCACTTCCTGGTCCGACATAAAGGCACCCTGAATTCTCTTGGTACCCATACTGGATGGATCCAGAAGAAGCATATCTCCCTTTCCCAGGAGGTTCTCCGCCCCTATTTCATCAAGAATTACCCTTGAGTTGATTCCGCTGGATACGGCGAAGGCGATTCTGCCAGGGAGGTTGGACTTAAGAGTTCCAGTGATTACATCGTTACTAGGTCTCTGGGTGGCAAGAATCATATGGATACCTGCGGCTCTTGCCTTGGCGGCGATTCTACCGATTGCAATATCCATTTCCTTGCCCACTACAGCCATGATATCTGCAAACTCATCCATAATGAGAAGGATATAAGGAACCCTCTCGACTCCAGAGACCTTGCCTTCGTCAATCTTTTCATTGAGGCCTGCAACGTTTCTCACTCCATACCTGGCAAGCATTGCATATCTTCTTTCCATTTCCACAACAAGCCATTCAAGGGCCTTGATGGCTCTCTTTGCATCGGTAATGACAGGAGTAAGAAGATGTGGGATACCGTCATAGACTGTAAGCTCAACAACCTTCGGATCCACCATAATAAGCCTTACTTCCTTAGGGCTCTTCTGATATATGATGGTATTGATCAAAGAGTTTATACATACACTCTTTCCACTACCTGTGGTACCGGCAATGATCATATGCGGCATCTTGGCTACATCAATGAGAATCGGCTCTCCTGTAATGGTCCTGCCAAGAACCATAGGAAGCTTCATCTTCATGTATCCTGGGTTTTCTCTTGCAGCTTCGATCATATCCTTGAAGCCTACTATACTTGTCTTGGCGTTAGGTACTTCTATACCTACAGCCTGTTTTCCAGGAACAGGAGCAAGGATTCTTATTTTCTTTCCTCCCAGAGCATAGTTAAGCTCGTCTTCCCTTGCCTTTATCTTGCTTATTATCATGCCTTGGGCAAGTTTCAGCTCATACATGGTCACTGTAGGGCCTTTGATGATGTTTGAAAGCTCCACAACTATCTTCTGCTCTGCAAGAGTCTGTACAATGATCATACCCTGGCTATATGAATAATCATCAATCTCTTGTGATATTCCCGGGTATTCCTTCAATAAGCCTGGAAGAGGAGGAGTATATTTTGCCTTCTGTCTTATTTCAATGGCAGTATATCCAAGCATATTGGAGGCGAGGTTTCCAACTCCTACACAGAGGTTGAAGTCATTCTCTTCTTCTTCATCTGTTTTTACAGTTATGGTTTTGGTTCCGTCATCGTTCTCGACCACATCCCTTGTCCGGGTATTTTCCGGAGGAGTAAATGCAGTCTCCTCATTCTCCTCTACCGTTTTGTTTTCTTCAAGTTTCATATTCTTCATATTCTCTTCCCTGACAGAAGCGTTGATCTTCTCAAGAATCTTTGCCTTGTCGTTATCAAGGGAGGACAGAGGAGAGAGGGGAATCTTCTCCGTCTTCGGGGTAAAGTCGCTATACTCCACCGTCTTCTCTTCTTCCTTTATTTCTGGAACGAAGGGACGCTGGGGTATATAGGAGACACTGGACCCGCCATTATTGTTTTCCAAAGCCTCGAAGAGCTTTCTCCTAGGGTGGTCGGGAGGAAGGTCCGAAGGAGAAGGGTCATTCCGGGAAGCTGTTTTTTCCTCCTTGGGCTCAACACTCTCTTCCCTCTTTTTTGAGAGTTCTTCAAAGTATTTGTATCTTGGATGATTCGGTGAAAGTGTGGAAGGAGCTATGTTCTTCACCTCTTCGTCTACACTCTTTACTTCATCATCAACCTTTCCATTCTCCAGGTTCTCGAAGTATTTGTAACGAGGATGGTTGGGAGAAAGCGTTGAAGGGGCTATGTTCTTCACTCTTTCTTCATTTTCCTCTTCCTCCGCCACAGGACTTTGGGACTTCTGTAGATTCTCGAAGTACTTGTATCTAGGGTGATCTGGAGAGAGGGTTGATGGAGCAAAGGAAGATGAAGTCTTTGTCTCTTCCTTCTTTTCTTCCTTGTCATCGAGACCGATGATAGGGCGTCTCTCCGTATTGTACTCTACAGGATTGGACAAGGCGGCGCTTTCCAAGGTAGCCTCAAGCATTCCCCCTGATACAAAGCGGGTGTCAGAGTATCTGTTC
>JALFRH010000113.1 GCA_022785155.1 Spirochaetales bacterium | reverse complement strand
GGGAAAGGAAGCACCTTTATTGTCACGCTACCTTTCTGCAGAGAGGGCTGACAGCCTACTCCATTTTCTTTTTCAGCACCCTTGCAAAGGCGGCTTTGATTGCATAATCATCGAAAACCCTCCCACCGCATTCCAACACTGAATAGACACAAGGGAGAAGGCTGTCCACAATGGATGTGGCTTCCTTTAGGAGAAGGGCTAAAACAAGGGCATTTATCAGAAAGCCTCTGATATAGGCGGAATCCGGTATTCTCCTCAATTTTCACCTCCGTCAATAGTAATCAAGGAGTGCTTTTCCCCCTGGTCATTTCAAAAAGTCTACCTTTTGAAATGGAGATGATAGGAATAATGGCAAGGGAGTTTTTAATATAATGAAAAGCACTATGTTTGATTAATGCCATGATTTTGTGATCAAAAAAGACGGTTTTTCTATTGATAATTCCTTTTTTGTAAAGGAGACCTTTTGACACCCTTGGCCCTTCGGTAAAAGGTAGATAAGGAAAGGCCGGACTCCTTGGCCGCTTCCTTCAGCGGCAGCTCCCCCCTATTCCATCTTTCAGCCACATAAGAAAGAATCTGAAGGACCAAATCGGAAATCAAGGTTTCTGTCAGGTCTTTGCCGATTCGGGTATCAAGAAGAGGTATGTCCAAGACAACAATATCCACATATTTTTCTCTTGTAAGAAATCTCCATTCCTCCAATATTTCATGGTAGTTTCTGCCAAGTCTATCGATGCTCTTGATATAAAGAATCTCCCCCTTCTCCATCTTGGCCTTCATTTTGATGTACTCAGGCCTATGAAAGTTCTTACCGGATTCTTTATCGAGAATTACATTGTCTTTTGGAATTTCCAGTCCCTCTATAGCAGCCAATTGCCTCTCTTCGTTCTGTTCCCGTGTACTGACTCTTAGGTAAGCATATGTCTGTCCCCATAATTCCTCCATATCCTAATTAAAATGATTAAGGTAAATTCGAGGAAGAAAACCAATTCTACAGTAATAGCCTCAAGCTATCTTTTCTGTTGATATATCTCAGGAGTTTTCCCGAAGATGTGAAAAATAGTGGCAGTTATGTAAAGAATCGTGAATGGTATATCAAAGTTATAAAACCCTACCATTAAAAATGGAGGCTTAAATGAACTATGCAATCACAACCAGAGGTCTGACTAAGAAATACAAAGACCTTACTGCTGTAGATAACCTGGACCTTGAGATAATTGAAGGAGAGTTGTTTGCTCTGTTGGGAGTTAATGGAGCAGGTAAAACCACCACAATAAAGATGCTGTCCACCCTTACAAGGCCATCGGGAGGAGATGCCATGGTATCGGGAGAAAGCATCATCACTTCCCCTCTCCTAGTCAAAGAGAGAATAGGAGTCTCTCCCCAGGAGACTGCTGTAGCCCCCTCATTAAGTGTCAGGGAGAACCTTTCTTTCATGTGCAAAGTCCATGGCATAAAGAAAGACAAGGCTGAAATGAAGATAGAGGAACTATCCAAGGCTCTTGATCTGGAGAGTGTAATGGACAGAAAGGCCGGGAAACTCAGTGGAGGCTGGCAGAGGAGGCTAAGCATAGCCATGGCCCTGGTTTCAGAGCCTAAAATTTTATTTTTGGATGAACCCACCTTAGGTTTGGATGTCATAGCCAGAAGCGAGCTATGGAGCCTGATCGAGAGCCTAAAAGGGAAAACGACGATTCTCCTTACAACACACTATATGGAGGAGGCCGAAGCCTTGAGCGACAGAATCGGCGTAATGAAGAGTGGAAAACTTCTCTTTATAGGAAGCGCTGAAGAAATGAAGGCGAAAACAGGAACAGAGAGAATCGAAGATGCATTCATCGCAATGATAAAGGAGGCAAAACAATGAAGTGTATGGTTCTTTCATCAAGAACTGCCAAGGAGATTCTACGAGACCCTATCAATCTATTCTTCGGCTTGGGTTTTCCTCTTGTCTTGATATTTCTTCTCTCCACTATACAGAAAAACATTCCCGTATCCCTTTTTGAAGTCCATAAGCTTACACCGGGAATAACAGTATTCGGCTTATCTTTCATGTCGCTCTTTGCTTCTGTAATAGTATCCAAGGACCGGGAATCATCCCTACTCTCACGTTTGTATACTACACCTCTAAGAAGTATGGATTTCATCTTGGGATATATGCTTCCTTTGATCCCTATTTCAATTCTTCAAAGCTTGATATGTTATATAGCAGCCCTTCCCTTCGGCCTCAAGTTATCCTTAGGCGTGGTATGGGCTCTTGGAGGAAACATACTGGTTTCATTGTTCTTCATCTCCTTGGGCGTACTCTGTGGCAGTGTAATGACATCAAAACAGGTCGGAGGAATATGCGGAGCCTTATTGACCAACCTGTCGGCTTGGCTCAGTGGCATCTGGTTTGATATTTCCCTGGTTGGAGGAGCGCTGAAGAAGGCTGCCGATGTCCTACCATTCATACATGCAGTAGAAATGGAGAAGGCTCTCTTTTCAGGAAACACCGATGGAATCGGAGTCCATGTGCTTATTCTATCCCTCTATACCCTCGGAATAACAATACTTGCTGTATTTATGTTCCTTAGACAGATGAATAATAAATAGCCGCCTCTTGAGAAAAGAGGACCAAAACTATAACATACACAAAGATACGGAAAGATGGCCGAGAGGTCGAAGGCACTTGATTCGAAATCAAGCAAGGGGCAACTCTTCGGGGGTTCAAATCCCCCTCTTTCCGTTTTCTTTTTTCTTATGGTTCCAGTATTCCAAATGGAATAAATTCCCAAAGAATATTTTTAGACACAACGCTCCAGTTATAAACAATTGCCCAATTGACGATAATACTTGCATTATCAAGTATACAAAATAGTACATACCTATGTATATTTTACTAATCCATTTGCCCTTTAGGACAAATGGAAGTATTCTTTACTTCGTTGGAGGATAATATCCATGGTTATCAGGGAATCGGCAGAAGACTATCTCGAAGCGATACTTATCATTGGAAAGGAAAAGGGAGAAGTCAGAAGCATTGATGTTGCAAAATATCTTGGAATAACTAAGCCCAGCGTATCTGTTGCTATGAAAAACCTAAGAAGCGAAGGATTCATCGAAGTGAATGAAAAGGGACACATATCCCTTCTTCCTCCTGGGGAGGAAATTGCAGAGAAGACATACGAGAAGCATGTCACCTTGAGGGATATGCTCATTCGTCTCGGTGTCGATAAGGAAACAGCCACAATAGACGCATGCAGAATGGAACATGTCATAAGTGAGGAATCCTTTAGAGCTTTGAAGGATCATGCAAAAGAAAAGCTGTAAGTATACCTATTTACACATCTTTGTTTTTTGTTATACAATTTCAAAGTTCATGAGGAAAGGTGTCCGAGTGGTCGAAGGTGCACGATTGGAAGTCGTGTAAGGTGATGAGCCTTCGGGGGTTCGAATCCCCCCCTTTCCGTTATAGGTCTCAGAAATGGGACCTTTTTTATTTACCTTGATAAGTATCTTTTTATGGCAAAAGGGATTATCTTTGCCTTACAAGATAATTTACACCTTCAGAATCCTCTGAAGGCAGAATCCAGAATCAAGAGAATGGCCATTAATATCAGAACAAGTGTAGCCAACCTTGTTCCATAGTCCAGAAGCCTATATCCACCGTTTTCCATATATTTCTTTGGATTTTTCTTCATGGCCAGGGAGACAAAAAAAGAAGCTGCCGATGTAAAGAACAACAGGGCCGTGCATAGAGCAATTACAACTCCATACCAAAAGAGCAACCCTTTACCATATATTGTAAGAAGAAAAAGAATAAAAGAGAGATAGATCATGGATATAGCCCAGTTGGCCATGGCCCTGATGAAACCTGAAAGCCAAACCAGCTTCATCTTCTTTTCATCGCTTGGAATAATCTTGGCGTTTTTGTCTGTAGAATAGAGAAAAACATGGCGTTGGGAATCCCTAAGGTTCTCCAATTCCCCCTTTACAAATACATCCCATCCCTTCTTCCTGTATTCATCATATTCCTTTCTTATGGTCTCCTCGGCCCCTTCTCCAAGATCCGGTGCCTTTACACTTAGGCACATGACCCTGGAGTTCGGCACCCTCTTTTTATCGAAGACAAACCAGTTGCCTTTACTGGCGCTGAGCCACCAGCCATTGTCGGCTTGACGCTGGAGAAAATATGTAATCTCTTGGTCTGTATGTTGTTTGATCAACAGAAATTCCCGTTTTCTTTCCATACCAAAACCTTAGATGAATATGCTCTTTATTGCAACAAACACACCGATCACCCCCTCTCCCGCCATAAAGCCGCTGGAAAGAAGATTAATATCTTTGACAGTAAGCATATTCTTCTTTTTCAACACAAAGGAGATTATGGCGCCGATTCCCATGGATAGGGAGATATGGAGAGGAAGATAGAAACCCAGGCCGAAGGTTGCGGACGGAACATTCAACAAATAGAGGATAAATCCGATGATTATTCCCCATATAAGGGATGACTTATCTCCTGAACCGTTGATGATGGATGCCACAGCAGCTGCCTGAGGAGCTGGATATGTATCTGTACCGAAGGTTCCTATACTCTTTTTGATAAGAAATATCATGGCTGTGGATAGAATGGCTGCAGAAAAAGCCCCTATGGCTTCAGCCTTTATCTGGACCTTCCAGTCAAGGCCAAGCCTCTTTCCACACTTGAAATCATTCATCAACACACCTGTAAGACCACAGGCCGTAGATACCATGGCGGCTATCAGGAACAATGACTCTTCTCCACTCTTGAACAAGACCAGGGAAAGCATCATCACCAATATTCCGAAGACCTCCAAGGGGTTCATTCCACACTGACCTGTTAGCATACCGCTTAAGAGCACAGACAAACCTATACCTAAGACGGCAAGAACCGCCTCCATGATTCCAATTGGTGTAAATAGCGATACTACAAAGACAGAAAGAATGGATACAAGAAGTGGAATATAGAAGGAATTCTTGACTTTTGTATTATTCCTTTCCGCCTTTCCATTCTTTCCATCTTTGATTATTCCCAATACAGCCTTTACAAGGACACCTATACCTGTTCCTATTACTATTCCTATTCCAATATTCTTCCTGAACTCATCACACACACCCATGGAAGAGAAAAAGCCCAAGGATATGGAAAGAGGCGTAAACACAAAAAAAGCCACTATGGCTCCCAACAGCCACATAAATGCGGAGACCTGATTGATCATGGCCCCCAAGGACAGGGCCATAGGACTGAGCCAAAGAGATACAGGAGATATGAGGTTGTTTCCTCCAAAGAGGGTTATTCTGGAAGGAATGACACCTACTGCGTCTCTATTGAAGGCGAAAATGGCACTGAAACCCATGGAAGAGAAGAGAATCTTACTGTCCTTTCCCTTTCCTAGCCCTGTGTTTATGGTTTCATAGGAAGCATTTCCATGAGGAAAGGCCAAATCCTCTTCCTCAATAAGTTTCTTTCTATACAAAGCTGAGAATAACAAGCCCAAGGCAACAGCCACCAGCATGGTCACAAGAATTGGAAAGGCCTTTATATTCCTCTCACTATCTATCATCCAAACACCAGGGATGGTGAAGACCGCTCCTGCTGAAACCATAGCTCCCGAGGCCATTATGGTCTCTGTAACAGCTATCTCCAGTTTGGAGCTGTCCTTCATCTTTCCAATAATGATCATGGACAATATGGTTCCGAACAAAATAGGCCATGGCATGGTTCCTATCTTAAGGGCCATGAACATGGACGAGGATGTGATCAGGGCCATTCCCAAAAGGCCCACGACTATACTTCTAAGCTTTATTTTTGTTTCCGGCATCTTTTTTATGGGGGCAAAAGCCCCCTGGTCTTATTTCTGTTTCTTTATAATAGTGTAGAAATGGTTGATGTTGACGTCTTCATCCCTATACTCACCATGGTTACCATGACCGAAGCAATCATAATGGTTACCGTGATCAGGAGCAAAGACTACAAGAGTATTATGATCCTTCCAGTTCTCTCTTACAGCTTCCACCAGTCTTACGAAGGCGCTTACATGATGGCGGATTGCATCCAATGACTGCTCTGATTCCGGAGTAGTCCTGTGGATCATATCATCATATTCCTGGTTGTAGGAGACGATGGCGTCATACTTGTCTTCTTTAATGAGATCCAGTGTCTTTTCAACCACTTCATTGTCATAAGGCATAATGTAGTAATCCACAGGGCGTTCAAGGAAGATCATGGCCATACTTGAGTGGTCTACTGCAACGTTGGCGACTTTCTTTCCACTTCTGGGAAGAGCATCGAAGAAAGAATCCACCTTGATGATGGGCTTCTCATACTTCAATATTCCATGTACCAATGGAGGAACACCTGTATACATACTACCAAAACAGATCGGAGTCCATGCCGGGGATACTGTTGAAAGTGGAACTGTAAGCTCGGTATTTACCAATACTGGGATGAAGAGGTCGGTGTATTTCTGAAGATGCCAGTGTCCGATACAATCGGGATTGTATATAAGGACTCTGTCAACCTTCTCTTCACCCATTCTGCTTTTTACGAACTCATCAACCAATGGAATGGATTTATCCGCCTGCTTCGGAGGCTCCACACCCATTGCATTACAGATGGAAGCAACCATCTGTGTCATTGAATAACTATTGAACATTCATTTTACTCCTTATCAGCCAAATGGCAGGCTACAAAGTGTCCTGGAGACACTTCAACCAGCTTTGGATTGCACTTTGCCCTGCAGCTTTCCTTACACTCGTCACAGCGGGAGAGGAAGCGACAGATATCAGGAAGGTTTACAGGGGATGTAACTTCACCTGTAATGAGCTTTCTTTCCTTCTTTTCCTTTCCCACCACAGGCAATGGAATTGCAGAAAGCAATGCCTTTGTATATGGGTGGATAGGATTATCGAAAAGCTCATCGGAGGTGGCCTTCTCCACCATTTGCCCCAAGTACATTACGGCAATCTCATCTGAGAAATACTTTACGACGCTTAGGTCATGGGTGATGAAGATATATGTCAGCCCCATATCCTTCTGAAGCTGTCTCAGAAGATTTAGAATCTGTGCCTGGATGGATACATCCAAAGCAGATACAGGCTCGTCACATACAATGAGCTTTGGATTTACAGCCAAGGCTCTTGCAATTCCGATTCTCTGTCTTCTTCCACCATCCAATTCATGGGGATATGAATTGACAAATCTTCTTGCCAAACCTACGGTATCCATCAATGCCAGAGTCTGCTTCTTGATCTCATCCTTCGTCTTATAGATCTTGTGCTCAATAAGAGGTTCGCTTATAAGCTGCATGACACTCTGTCTAGGGTCCAAGGATGAAAATGGATCCTGGAAAATAATTGACATCTCCGTCCTCAGCTTTCTCATTTTGCCAGGCTTATAGTCAGTGATATCTTCTCCGTCGAAGATGATCCTGCCGCCAGTAGGTTCGGTAAGCTTAAGTATGGTTCTTCCTGTAGTGGACTTTCCACAACCGGACTCACCTACAATACCCAGGGTAGTACCTTTCTTGATCTTGAAGTTCACTCCGTCAACAGCATGAAGCTTTCCCTTAGGAGTGTCAAAATACTTTGTCAGATTCTGGACTTCAAGGATGATATCATCATTATTCTGACTCATTGGAGCACCTCCTTATCTTAAAGTCAGGCTCTTTATAGCGGATACAAGCGACCTGGTGGCCATTGACCATCTCAAGGCCAGGACACTCTTTCCTGCACTTCTCCACAGCATAAGGACACCT
>JALFRH010000225.1 GCA_022785155.1 Spirochaetales bacterium | reverse complement strand
CATAGAAGAAAACAAGGATAAGCCGAAGGTAAAGAAGGTAAGACGTAGTTACAAAAAGTGAAGAGTCTCTTTTGAGGCTCTTTTCTTTTGCCAGGGCAATAAAAAATCCAATGAATAAATCATTGGAAAACTGGTCCCAGGCAGAATCGAACTGCCATCTAATCCTTAGGAGGGATTTGTTCTATCCATTAAACCATGGGGCCGATTGTGATTAAGTATAAAAAAATCCCCTATACTAATCAAGATGTGTGGATTCTTCACTTTTCTTATGTTTCGTAAAATTGTATCATCAACAGTAGGAGGGAACAATGACAGTATCCAAGAATATGACGATCAATCCTGTAACGACCACTCCTGACATGGGAGTATTCGAGGCCTTTGAACTAATGAAAAGTGAAGGTGTCCAGAGATTACCTGTCTTGGATGGTGAGGGGAATCTGGTTGGTATCATATCAGAGAAGAACATCACATCTGCAGCTGCAGATAAGGAAGTGTCCATTGTCGAGTTCGCACTCCTGTTGTCAAAGATCAAGGTTGGTGATGTTATGACGAAAGAAGTCATAACAGTATCTGTTGATGATCCTGTGGAAATGGCTGCAAGAAAGATGAGCGACAATGATATCTCCATCCTTCCTGTAGTTGATAATAATGGAAAACTTGTGGGGGTGGTTTCACGTTCCGATCTCTTTAGATTGCTTCTGGAACTCTTTGGAACCCGTCACTATGGTATTCGCGTTACCTTCCGCATCAAAGACCAGAAAGGTGTAATAGCAAAACTTGCAATTGCACTGGAGAAAATCGGTGCAAATATCGTTTCCATTGGAAACTTGGACAGCGACCAAGGTTACTCTACAATCATCATGAAAATAAATGGTGTCGAGGAAAGCCTCATCAAAGATGCCCTTACACCCCTTGTTGACGGAAATCTAGATATAAGGGAAGGCTAAGTTTTGCCAAGGAAAAAGAAGCAAGGGGAAAAGATTGCTCCTCCCAAAAAAGAAGAAGAGAGAGAGTATAATCCATTTTCTTCAATAGTTTTGAAAGAGAAAAAGGAACCTGAGAAAAAGAAGGCTCCAGTTGTTTCAAAGCCCAAAAAACCAGGAGAAATCGTAAAGGGATATGTTCCCTCGGCTTCTTTTGCCGATATTCTGGATTCCTTCGAAAAGACAGGTAATCCCTATCGTCTTCCTCAGCAGAAAGCTTCAAAACCTTCCTCTTCCTTTGGTGATATCCTGGATCAGTGGGAAGGAAAAAAGAGTGGAAAGAAAAACAGTAAAAAGGAAACCATTCCTTCCCCCCAATATAAAGCCACACGCTCCTTCGGCGATATTCTGGACCAATACGAAGGCGTAGTGAGAAAAGAGAAAAAGAACCAGAAGCAGGAAGAAGTGAAGTTGGCTCCCAAGAAAGAGGAAGTCAAAGCGACTACCATGCTTTTGGATGAGACTGAAGAAGATAAGCCCTCTCCTAATGCCGTATGGTCTGTCATCGGAGGATTGAACAAAAACTTTGTAATAAAGGAAGAGAAGAAGGAGACAAAGGAAGAATCCAAACCAAAGGAAGTATATAACCGTGTCTCTCCTTCCTATTCCCCTTCAAAAAGTTTTTCTGAGATTCTCTCAGAGTACGAAGGCGTAAAAGACAACAAGAAAAAAGAGCCCCTGGTGATTCCTGAAGAAAAGAACGAAGGGAAAGAAAGGGAGGAGAAGAAGGAAGAGGATGTAGAAGAGCACTCTTTCTTTATGGAAAAAGACGAAGATATCCCTATCTCCGACTCTGTAGTCTGGTCCATAATGGGCGGGGTCAACGAGAACTTTGTAAGGGAAGAGAAAACTGAGGAAGAGAAGAAAGATATTGAGGAGAAGGAAGAGAAGGAAGAAAAAACAGTTTCTCGTGTCTCAAAGCCCTATGTCCCCAAGAAAAGCTTCTCAGAGATTCTTTCAGAGTATAGTGAAGTGAAGAAGGAGGCTCCCAGCCTTGAGATGAAAGAGGAGAGTGTGCTTCCTCCTTTATCGGATTTTGGCGAGCCTATATCAAAGTCCTTCTTCATTGAAGAGAACGAAGAGAACAAAGTGGACGCAAATATTGCTTGGTCCATAGTGGGTGGAGCAAATAAAGACTATGTAAGACAAGAAGAGGAGAAGGCTGAGGAAAAGCCTCAGACCCCTCCTTCCGCCCCATATAAACGAAGTAAGAGATATGAAGGAAAGAAAGACTTCTCTTCAATACTGACCGACTATGAGAAGAAGGAAACGGTGAAGGAGAAGACTTTCGAGGAGATTATGAAGGAAAAGGGGGACGGCGGCTTGAAAAAGGCCCGTGTCTATACTCTCAACGAACTGAGGCGAATGGATCCCCAGGCCACTCTGGATCTTCACGGGGAGAATAGAACAGAGGGGGAGAGTGCCATCAAGGAGTTCCTTTCATCTTCTTTCGATAATGGTTTGAGAAAGATCTCCATCATTACAGGTAAAGGCCTTCATAGTGAAGACGGCCAAAGTGTATTGAGAGTTCTCTTGGAAGATATATTGAAAAGTGTGGATTATATTTTTGAGTATAACAACGCCCCGCTGAATAAGGGTGGAAGCGGGGCTATGTGGATTATTCTGAAAGAAAAGAAGGAATAGATTACAAGTGGGCTTTTGCAGATAGCTTCTCCACTTTCAGTTTCAGAACCGACACCGATTCCAGCAGCTTTGGGTCATAGTCCCAAGTCTTTCCCTTCTCGTAGTGCTCCATAATTACTCCCAGTCCTAGGCTCTTTTCCTGGGCGTCTTGGAGAATCTCAATTGTTCCCGTTCCCATAACGCACTCATAGAGGAAAGTGAAGCTGCAGGCCTCCTTTCCCTTTACAAGGCTATGGGAAGTATCCATCTCGAAAGATACTCTCTTTCCATTTTTCATCAGGTCTATTTTTCTTCCTTCCTTTGCACTATGGAAATATAGCGTCAAGTCCTTATTTTTTGCCACATAACCGAAGTTCATGGGAACTATGTAGGCCTCGTTTTCATCCATCAAGCCCAGGCGGCAGACACTACAGGATTCAATGATCCTGATGATCTCTGAATAATCTGATATCTCTCTGTCTTTTCTTCTCATACCAAAACTCTTTGAAAAGGGCGATAAAAAAAACGGGCGTGTGCCCGCTTTTTCTGACAATAATCTTTCTCTGTAGATGATTCTACCCTTTGTCAGATCATAGGGAGAAAGCTCGACCTTGACTATGTCACCAGGAACGATCCTGATATAGTGCTTTCTCATCTTTCCTGAAAGGTGAGCGAGAATTACAAGCTTGTTTGAAAGCTCTACTCTGAACATTGTGTTTGGGAGCGCCTCTTTTACTACGCCTTCCACTTCGATTGCTTCTTCTTTTGCCATCTGTTCTCCTTGGTGAAAAACCTATAGTAGTGTAGAAAAGCTTTAGAACTATGTCAACAAAACAAGACGCTCCAAATAGTTGTATAAGAGAATAGTTCCAGAAAATACATATATATGTTGCACAGAATCATGATATTTGGCATTCTTTTGGAAATTATGGAGGGGCCATGAACAGATTAGAAGAATATATATCTCAGAATGGTGGAAAAATTACTATGGATATGGCTTACGCCATCTCCTCTCTTTCTATTTTGGAGGCTCATTCTACCTTGGCTGCAGAATCTGTTGTAAAGGAACTCAGAGATCAAAGACAAAACCTAAAACTCATTGCAAGCGAAAACTATTCTTCGCTATCTGTACAGGCAGCCATGGGATCTCTCTTGACCGATAAATACAGTGAAGGTTTTCCTGGCCATAGATTCTATGCCGGTTGTGACAATGTAGATGTAATTGAAAGTGCAGCTGTCGAGAAGGCAAAGAAGATTTTCGGGGCAGACCACGCCTATGTCCAGCCCCATAGCGGAGCCGATGCAAACCTCTGTGCCTATTGGGCCATTCTTAACCAAAGGGTCCAGATTCCTATGCTGGAAGAAATGGGGGTGAAGAATCCTTCGGATCTATCCAGGGAAGACTGGAACAAAATAAGGGAAGCCACACACAACCAGAAGCTTCTAGGCTTGGACTATTACTCAGGTGGACATCTTACCCATGGATATAGGCAGAACATCTCAGCCCAGCTCTTTGACGCATACTCCTATAGTGTGGACAAGGAGACAGGCCTCCTTGATTACAAGGAAATAGAGGCCCTGGCCAAGGAGATAAAGCCTCTGATACTTCTTGCAGGCTACTCTGCATACCCAAGGGCTATAAACTTCAGAGTGCTCTCTGAAATAGCAAAGGAAGTGGGGGCAGTGTTTATGGTGGACATGGCCCACTTTGCAGGTCTTGTGGCCGGTAAGGTCTTCCAGGGAGACTACGATCCTGTGAAATGGGCCGATGTGGTTACAACCACAACCCACAAGACCTTGAGAGGTCCAAGGGGTGGTATGATTCTCTGTAAAGAGGAGTTTGCAGAATCTGTAGACAAGGGCTGCCCATTGGTGATCGGAGGACCATTACCTCATGTAATGAATGCAAAGCTGGTGGCTTTGGAGGAGGCGGACAGCGATTCTTTCCGCTCTTATGCCTCAAAAATCGTAGAAAACTCCAAGGCTTTGGCCAAGGCCTTCATGAAAAGAGGAGTCAAGGTCATGACAGGAGGCTCAGACAACCACCTTCTTTTGTTGGATGTCACTCCCTTCGGCCTCAATGGCAGAATGTCTGAAACAATCTTGAGGGAGTGTGGTATAACACTTAATAGAAACGCTCTTCCTTTTGACCCCAACGGCCCTTGGTATACTTCAGGACTGAGACTGGGAAGCGCTGCTGTCACAACCCTGGGCATGGGAGAGAAGGAAATGGAGGAAATAGCCGATATCATTTCCTTTGTTCTCTCCTCATCCCACCCCGTAATCCTTACAAAGGGCGAAAGAAAGGGGGAAATGAGCAAAATAAAGGCCAAGGCAGATAAGAGTGTAATGGAGGAAGCAAGAAATAGAGTACATGCTCTTCTTTCTTCTTTCCCTCTCTATCCTACACTGGATCTGGAATGGTTGGAGAAAGAGTTTATAAAGCAAGACAATTGATGGGTTTTGCATGAATTTACTTGAGCATTCATAGAAATGTGAGAGAATGTGGCCATGAAGAAGATATTGGTTTGTTCATTTCTTTTATTGGCTGTGGTTTCTCTCACATTTTCTCAAGACGTATTTACCTTTACCCTTGCACCCATTCATCCAGTTTATCAGGAGAGTAAAGCATATACCTTCTCCAATAATGTAAGGTTCTCATATCTCAAGAGCCCAGGAGAAGAAGAGTATGTAGTCAACTCTCTTCTTGCCACAAAGAAAAACCAGGAAGGTGAGGTGGAATATGTCTCCCTTCCATTTAAAGCTGCCGATCCACATAATACTTCCTTTTGGTATATGAAGAGTGCTTCAGACATTGCACTTCTGCGCCTTGAATGGAAAGACTACGTAACAGTAGAAGGCTATATCCATGGAGGAATAAATACTCTATTCGGAGCCTATGGGGGAGTGGATACCCTTGGCTTTGACGGTCAGTATGGTGGAGGCTTGGATCTCGGCCTATTCGATACCGTCTTCCTTCGTTTCGGAGTCCATCACTTCTCCGGTCATTGGGGGGATGAAGTCCTTTATGACTTCTATGAAACCTACTCCAAGGGAGAGGATTATCTATCGCTGACTGAATATACTCGCAACAACTCCTGGTACATGGGAATGAGGATCCAGCCTTTCTCATTCATCTCTGTAGGCTTGGAGGCGGAACTCCCTCAAAACAAGGCTTGGATCAGACCTGCCGCCCATGTTCCAGGGAACACTGAAAAGCCATCCAGTGAAGAATCCCCTGAGAAGGCTAACACCAGCTCCCATATCTGGAACCAGGAGGGGGCTGAAGGCAGAAATAATCTCTCCTATCCATCAAGCTACAAGGCTTGGAGAATCGGCTTGGATATAGAAGGCCAATATGCAATAAACGAAAAGATAAGACTCTATTCCATCTTGGATATACAGTTCCATCAAGACGGTAAGATAAATCCTCTCTCCGCCTTGTATGAAGAGGATAGACCTTGGGAGACAGAGTATACCCTTGCCTTCGGCTTGGGAATGAGGGAGAAGGAAGAGCTTCCTGAGTTCGTAATAGAAGTCTCCCTCCATAGTGGCAGGGTTCCTCTTCTCAACTACTGGTTCAAGAAGACCAAGTATGTGGCTGTCGGCGTAGGATTAAACTATTAGAGGTGAATATGAAAAGAAAGACTATCTTAATACTTATTGTCCTTTCCCTTTTTCCTTTGACACTCTTTTCCTCAGTTTCTTTCCTTCCAGAGCATACCTTTTTCTCTTCCTTCAAATCAGATCTGCTTTCCAGCAGCAATAACCTTGAAGTTTTTTATGAAGCAAAGAGCAATATGGAAGGCCAATTCATCAGATTCGATAAGAAAGATGGAGTCCCTGGTGAGTGGTATCTTCCAATAAACGATTTCAATAAAGATAAAGATAGCTTTTTTCTCCATCTCCAGACCGGAGGCTCCGTAGGTTTCTTAAGGTTTGGAAAAGAAAGCATTCTTGAGATGCAGTTGGTGATGGATGCCCATATCTCATCCGTTTTCTACCTGTTGAGAGGAAACGACAACCTTGGCTTTGACGGCGTCTATTTCATGGGAGGGGAGCTGAAGGCATTGGACAGTATTCTCCTGAGAGGTGGAATTAGGCACTTTTCAGGCCATGTGGGGGATGAAGCCATCTTCAACGCTCTTGGAAGGGATCCTTCCTTTGTAGGTGCGGAAATGACGGAGTTCGTCGAAGACGCATATGAAGTCGCCCTCGGCTATGATAACCCGAAGTTCCCATATCTCAAGGGTGCCTTTGGCCTGATAGTGCCCAAGGCGGAGAGTTATATGATGCCATTTGTCCATAGGCCCGATTGGATAACAAGCGGAGGAAAGGACAATAGTGAAAGAGATCCTCTTTCCTATGGTGTAAGAGGTGACTATGGCCCGTCATACAATGGCCTTACACTATACTCCGAGATGGATGGTATCCTTCCTTTCTCCTGGGGAAGCCTAAGCGCCTCATATATCATCACCCTTTATGAAAGCGGCAAGACAAAGCATACCCTTTCTCCTCTCGATGACCAGGATGTTTGGGAAATATCCCATGAACTGAGGCTGTCCCTGGCTTTGGAGAATGGGAAACTCTCCCTTTCCATGGATGGCTTTGTCAGAAAAGGAAGGTTTCCTCTCCTCTCCTATTACTGGAGGGAGAGCACCGTCATAGGCTTCGGTTTCAGCCTCAAAGGGTAATTTTAGATTATTTGAAACCTGGTCAATACAGAGTTGAAACCAAGCTCTGATAGTGTTTTTGCGCGTAGTTCATCATGTGTGTCCGAGGAGGATACACATGAAATTTTTATCAAAAAAATGTGTTTTTTCAATACTATATAAAATGAACGCAAAGTAATTTATAATATAATAAGATTTTATGGTTTGTAATATTTTTGTCATACTTTTGTCAATTGGGGAGGGGTACTATTGAGCAACAGTTTGTAAAGACTAACAAATGAAAGGCGGAAGTATATGAGACGTTTATTTGCCTTATTATTTTTATTGACATTCATGAGCTTAGCTCTCTTTGCCTATCAGTTTTCTCCTCTCAACGTAACATTTGAGCCAAGTGGTGGTGGCTCGGCAAAGGTATACACAATCGTCAATGATTCCGATTCTGCAATAGCAATTGAAGTCAGTGCCGTCAAGCGCAGCATTACTATTGATGGAGAGGAATATAATGAAGACGCTTCCCAGTATTTTACAATCCAACCATCAAAGATGATAATCAATCCTCAGTCCACACAGCTTGTAAGGGTACAGTACAGAGGCCCCAGGACAGTGACTGAGGAACTTTCTTTCAGAATCATCAGCGAGCAGATTCCATACTCCACAGGAGCCAAGAGCGAAGGGGAGGGGCAGATGATCAGCTTCTTGTTCGTCTACTCCACATCCGCCTATGTGCAGCCTGGAAAGATTGTCGAGAAGGTGGAGACCACCGCCTCAATAAACGAAGATGGAAAGCTTGAAATCGTCTTCACCAATAAGGGAAGCGTACATCAGCTTTTAAACGATCTATCCGTGACTATAAAGGGTAATAATGGCTCTACATACACCTTGACCGATGAAGACATGGGGGCAATCAAAGGCTCCAACCTTCTTTGCGGTGCATCTCTGAGAATTGTAATGGATGTTCCTTCAGCTCTCTCCGGGGCCAAGAGTTTTTCACCAGAAATCAAATACAACTATTCCTGGTCGAATTAAAGCATAAGAACTTTTCGGAGTCGTACAATGAAAAAAAGGCCTTTACCACTGATTTCATTGGTATTGTCTGCTATAGGGCTTAGCCTGGTATTTCTGGGCACAGTCCTGTTTTTCATTGGCTCAAAAACTCCGATTTCTTCTATTGTCGTCCTAGGCCTTTTATTTGTTTCTTTGGTGGGCGTATACATTATCCTCAAGGTTTTCCTTCTGGTTGATAAGCTGGATAAAGGAAAGCTCGTAGAGGATAAAAAGCCCATCTACGTTTTCTGTATTGTATACCTTCTCATTCTTCTTTTGGCCTTGCTTCTTCTCCATCTTTATGTTGACGTATCGCCGAAAGAAGAAATGGGAAGGGATTTGGTAGTTATTGTAGCTGAAGAATCACCAGTTGAAGAAGAATATCAGGAAGACGAACTCATCGATTACACTCAAATACCTGTAGTCGTGGATTCAATTCCTTTTGAAGAGTTCGACATTCTTCTGCCTGAAGAGAAACAAGTTGTGGAAGAACTTGAGATAATCGAGGAGATTGTCGAACCTGAGATAGTGGAAGATATTCTGTATGAAGAAATGGAGGGCGGAACTGTATCCCAATCTCCAATTCCTGCTGAAGCGGTTCCTCCGAAGCCCATAATTGCAATAGTAGAGGAAGTCCTTGTTCCTCCTACGCCTACATTCACCGCCAAGGAAGAAGTTCTAGTTCCAGAGGTTCCATCCATTATTTCTGTTGAGAAAGAACTTGTTCCTTCCGTTCCATCCTTTATAACCCCGGAAAGGGTTTTGGTCCCTTCCACACCTGAGATAATCAGTGTGGAGAGCACCTTGATTCCTGAGACTCCTGTCTTTATGGAGCCTATAAGAACCTTGGTTGAAGAAAAACCTGTGAGTGCAGAAGTTCAAGACCCTTGGGCTGATTTCTATGTTTCCGGTGATTCTTTCGACCTATATGACGGCATATATTGGTTCGATCTATATATCAACGGTAGCCCGGTGGGAGTAATTACAGTAAACATAGAAAACGGAGAAGCATCTCTCTATTACCCTGAACTGAAGGATTACTCCATTCCATTCCTTACTGAAGAGGCCCAAAAGAGGATCTTTGGAGAAGAGAGGGAGTGGATTGACTCCATGACTCTAAGTTCCCTTGGAGTCGAAGTATATATAGATACATTCGCTTACTCAGTTGAAGTTGAATTCAATGCTGAAGATATGCCTATGGGAATAATATCCATAAAGGGCAGCAACAGTATCTCCCAGCCTCGTCCTATTTCGGGTGCAACGCTTTTGACTCCTGCAAAATGGTATTTGTCCTCTTCTTTGAGTTTCTCCGCTTCTATTTCAAGTCTTGAAAAAGAAGATGTCCTCTCCAGGCTCAGGGTTTCACTTCAGAGCTCCAGCAACCTACGTATCGGTGATACCTACGGCCGCTATACATGGAGTGCCGGCTACAGTGGAGGAAGCACATACATCAATTGGGGCTCCTATTATTTCTGGAAAGACTTCGAGTCCCAATCCATACGTCTGGAGTGGGGAAACGTTGCTCCAGACCTGCAGTCTACTTCAGGAACTCCTTTCGGTATCCGCTTTGATAAATCAAGCCAGTATGGAAATGGAGAGAGAGGTGGAAGTGGACTGGAAAAGACCATTACTGTAGAAAAAGAAAGCGATGTGAGAGTCTACAATGGCGATAAAGAGATATTCAGAAAGACCCTGAGTAAGGGTGTCTACTCTTTAAGGGACTTTGTGCTCTATACAGGTGCCAACCACATAAAAATCGAAATAAACCCTCTGGACGGAAGCCAGGGAGAAGTGATTGAAATGGATGTCAATTACTCGTCTTCCCTCTTAATGAAGGGTGAAGCCTACTATGGCGCCGCCCTTGCCTTTGGCAGGAAGAGTGTAACCTGGGATACGGAAAAAGATCCCTTCCAGTTTGATATCTATCTACTTGGAAACAAGAAGCTGCAGTATGATCTAAGGGATTTTGCAGTATCTTCTTATCTCAACATCGGTCTTTCAGATACTCTTACAGGTGCTTTCACCCTTTCATTCAAGACAGCACCGAATGTCCTTTATGATTTTAATCCATCCATAAGGCTCAACAGTGAGTTTACATTTGCCAATGCCTTTGGAACAGCGAAGATGAATCTTAATCTCTCATCCCCTGCCTACAATGGAAGCCTTAGTATTCCAACCCTCTACTTTAGGGCCTCCCAGCAGTTCTATACAGATTTCTCGCTGGTAAAGGCATTGACCCTTACTCTTGGATATACCAGCCCGACTTCCTGGACATTGGACGACAAGCACTCACTCTTCGCTTCAGGTTCCTTCAGTGGTTCAATCTTCGATATGGGATACTCGGTTTCTCTATCAGGAACACTGGTTCCAGGATATGAGGAGCTGTCACAGTGGTATTTGTCATCGGCCCTCTCCTTTAACCTTGGAAAGGTAGGCCTATCACTTTCTTCTACATTCAGCCAGAGAGGCGATGATCCTATTTCCCATCAGGCAAGAGTTTCTGCTTCCTTCAAACTGGGACCGGTCTCCAACACTCTTTCTGGATCCAAGGATGGAGTATCTATTTCTTCTTCATTGTCTTTGGGCTCCACTTCATTCTGGCTGAAGACAACCACAACAGATGTAAGGGATATAGAGCAGTACTCTTTCTCTTCTGATTTCTCACACTCAGGCAGCATATTCTCCTTCTCAGGTTCATTATCAGGAAATGGAGGAATGGAGAATATAAACGCAACACTATCTGCTTCAACGTCTCTTCTTATTGCAGAGAAGGGGTTATGGGCTCTGTCTTCTTCTGTTCCTTCCAACTTCTTGTTGATCAAACAAAAGGGAGCCATAAGGAATAATACTCTTGCCATTGGAGAAGTTGGATCCTCCAGCCAGGATATTCCATCATCCTTTATTGGAGATACTCTCTATAAAGGCTTAAGCACTACAACAGCCACATCCCTCTCCCTCTATTCCTATAACGAAGATTCCCTTGGTGGCTCAGATACCTTCAATGTGTTTGTTCCTGTTGAAGAAAGAAAGGGATATGTACTTGTTCTTGTGGGTAAGGAGCAATATACACTCTCGGGAATAGTAAGGGACGATGAAGGAAATATCTGGTCCAACGGCTCATCTCCTGTCTATAGAGTTGAGAGGGATGAAAATGGTGAAATGACACTTGAAGACACAGATCTCTATCTCTTTACAGATAGAAACGGAGTATTCGTTCTCTCTGAAATGGATAAAGGAGAGTATGTATTCGATACAAAGGAAAACGGGGTCTGGGTCATGAATATACTCGTTGTAACTGACTCCAACCGTTATGACAGGATAGGCATGGTGGAAGGTCAGGAGTCTATATCTGATGATTTCCTCCCATATCCATATATGAGGACAAGACTATATGACCTTACATCGAATATCACCGCCAATTCATTCTGGGACATGATTTATGGGGAGGAGGCTGTATGAAGAAAGTTATAATTACTCTACTTGTATTGTTAGCTACATCATTCTCACTATTTGCTGTGACTTCAGATACAGCATCCTTTATGATTAGGGCATATAAGGTTGGAAGTAGTGATACTGAATACATAGAAATGGAAGTATATGATGCTTTGACAGGAACTCTACAAAATGTAACGGCAGGCTCTACGATTTATCTTACTCCATATACAAATCACTTAAAGACGACATCAACTGAGTTTTCGCCTTCAAGTCTCGAGCCTTATGAAGATCATGTAATATTTTCTTTTAGAGTTAGTGGAAACGGCGGCAATAGCGATAAAGGCAGTTTCACGTGTAACATAATAATAGATCCTCTGACAGCAGAGGTTAATGAAAAGGACGAATATCTTACCGCATATTATGAGCTAAGAGATGTGACTTGCGTTTTTACAACTAATTACAAAACAACTGGAAAAAATGGAGGAACGACAGAAATTAAATCTGGAGCTACAACTGCAATGACAGTTGAAGAAACAAGTGGAACATTAGGTTGCAGTTGGAGAGTTACTACAAGTGAACTTGAAAACTGGAGGTTTCAAGGTTCTGTAGGTATGGCAATAAGGGAAAATGATTATTCAACTGCTTCGAAAGGTGTTTATAAGGCATCGGTAACTATAAATTTGGTGGTGAACTCATGAGAAAGTTTATAATCTGCTTTGCATCTATTATAATAATTTCATCTTTTGTAGTAGGCGCTGTAACACCTGCTACATCCAAGGCTGTGAAAATACAAGGTGCATCTGGAAGTGTTCTTCATGTAAGCGTGACACCACTTTCTACACAATCAACATCATTCCTATTAGGTATGCCATTCGATATTGAAGAGGATCTTGTACAGTACGGTGTGATGAAAGAGGGGCGAATCATTGCCAAATGGTCAATGGTTGCCAATACTGGTTTTAATGTCTCTATTAAGGCTGATTTGCTTACTAGTAAAAATACATATGGAGATAATTTACATGCAGAACTTCCATATATCATGCGTGTTTATTATTCATTTGGTTATTATACGAGTTCTAGTGAAATCTCAAGTCACAATGGATATTTGCTTCTAAACAATGAGACAGGTTCTGGCTCAATTGTAAATGAAAGCGGTATTACTGAAAGTTCTGTCACTTGGACTACAGATAAATGGTTTAAATATGACTTTATGCCTGATGACATAAAAAAAAGCGGTTTAAGTGGAAGTATTGATGGAAATATCACATTCATGTTCACAGAGCAATCAACGAAGACAATATCAGATTATCCTGACACAGTACCAGCGGGTAACTATTATGCTCTCGTTACAATAAAACTGGAGGCAAAGACATGATGAAAAGGCTTGTTGTTACAACTTTTGTTATAATTCTGTTACCTTTTAGCCTTTTGGCTGCAGATAAGCCTTCATTTGATATAGGTCCTTTTGCAGGTTTTGCTGGTATACCTATTGGAAATAATTACTTTAAAGGTGGTGTTGACTGGCTGCAACCAGCAAATAAGGAAAACTATTATGATGATACTGAAATGATAGCCATGATTAAACTATCAGGTATTTCTAAGGATTATGGTAATAGTCCTTTCACCATATCTATTAGTTGTCCGAACGGAATGTATATGACATCCCTTTCGAATCCTGATTTTAAAAGGCCTTTCGAATTATATTTTTACCCTAAAACATATCGTTTCAGTTCCTATGATTCGAAGGGTAATGCTGTATATGTTACTGACTATGATCCTGGTGATATTATGAAGTTGAGTAATTCTAATCCTGTTGGAACTTTTAATCCCAACCTTTCAACTTCGTATGACTGGAAACAGTGGTTTGACGTTGTTCTTGTTCTTCCTGGAACGGTTGATGCAGAGAATGATAGATTGATTGTCGAGGAAAATGGGCAACAAATTATTTATCCTTTGATTGAGGCGAACGATTATTCTGCCATCATCACAATCACTGTAGATTTTGATGGAGCTAAATCGCAAGGATCACTTACATTACCATTTACTGGATATTATGATGGGGCTACTGATTCTACAAGTAAGGCTAGTGAGAATCCTGCTTCCCTTGCAATCAATATGTATCCTGGTGCCTCAAATATAAATCTTGAAGTATCAAACAGAGGAGTATGGATTCCAGTATGTAGTCTTTCCTATATGTACTTTTTGGGGAACTCTTATGAGAAAAATAAATATAAAACAACAAGGAATGCAATTTTCCTTTCTTCATCTGCCGATCCACTTGTGGCTGGGGATAATTTTGTTTTGGTAAAAGATGACCTTTCTTATGATACACAGTTAACAAGTGCCAACAGTATTAACTTTGAGGCAAAATTAGTAGATCTAGCATCAGGAAATGAAAATACATTTGATGGGACAGCGTCTGTATCAACTAGTACGGCTTTTAGTGACTTGAAGTCGGATTGGGTTCTTTTAGATGGTGCTGTGACGATGGTTAAATATGGTGCTCCTCATGGAGATAAAGCAGCTGTTTACAGAGAATACCAAGCTGAGATGCAGATTAAGTTAGAGCAGAGTGATGTCACTTTGCTTCAGGGTAAATACGAAGGTGAGATATATGTTCATGTTGTTACTGAATAAGGAGGAAAAGTAATGAAGAAGATATTGATTAGTTTATTTTTGATAATGATTATTCCTTTCCTCCTTATAGCTGAGGATATGGAGAAGCCTATGGTCATCAGGACTCGTATTCCAGAGGACTATGCCATTTCCTTCCCTTCTGATGTCATGAGAATGGATCACTTGGTATTTGAGTTAGAGCTTGAAACAGGAACAGATACGTTGATAGAAAACAATGGAATATACTCGCTTTCATTCCTTGAAAGCGGAGTTGATTCCCTTGAACTCTCTCTTCTTTATTACGGCAACCAAAGTGAAGAGTACTCAGCGATAATCCGTGTCGATGCGGGAGATGGCTGGGTTGCAAGAATGGGAAATCAAACTATTCCGATGAACGTTATTTTTAATAGTCATGAATATAACGTAGAGGGAATAACAGTAAAAGAAGTAGGACAAGGAATTTTAGAGATGAATGTTCTTCCTCAAGGACCAAGAAACGGAGTTGAGTTTGCTTCTCTTTTGTTTGAATGGTCTATTGGTAGTAATGCATGGGCTGGTGAGTATGAGGCAATTGTGAATATTTCTCTGGAGGCGATCTGAAGATGAATATCTATAAGAGATGGATGATCATTATATGTTTCCTCTCTTTATCCTTCCTTTCGAAGGACATGATGCTCTATTCCCAAAATATTATTGCCGCTAACAGTGTACAGGTTGCACTGAACCTTGAGGATGAAATCAATGCTCGTTATTCCTTTGGTTTCTCATCCAATGAAATAAAGAGCCTTGATGATGAAGTGGAGGATATCACTTCAAGAGGAGTTGAGCTCTCTGTTTCGGAAGATAAAAAAGAAGTGACTCTTGGAGATCAGAAGGTCTACATCTGGTGGAAGGTTCTTTCTTCCAAACCATTTGTGATGAAGATATCTATCTCTTCTCTAAAGAGAGTTGACCCAGTTGTTAATGGTGGAATCGGGGAATTCCCAGTTTCCATCAGTTACATAAGTAAAGATGGTGAAGAGAAGATACTTACTTCTGAAACCGTTTTTTATGAAGGTGTTGTGTACGAAAGAACCGACACTACTATCTATGGGGATTGTGACTCCATCCCTCTGGATATCTTTGCAAACGGAGTCGAGGATGTCGTGCCTGGCGACTATTCAGGTACAGTAAAATTGAATCTTTTTGTAGGAGAGTAGGAATTATGAAAAGATTTATCGCAGTTCTCCTTGTCATGGGAGTAATCATGACAGCATTTGCAACATCATCTGGTTCAGCAGGTAGTGTGAATATTAAAAAGTCAGCCACTGATGCAGCAAAAACAGATGTTGTTCTTCAATTGAAACAGAACGCAGGAATAGTATGGTTCTCAGCAGGTGAAAACACTAATGTTATCACATACTATCTCTCTCTTCCTGCCATTACGGGATTGAATCAAACCCCCGCAGGTAATACCAATTGGTATGCAACAGGAAATGATTTAGTTCTTAACTGGAACATTGTTTCTCATGATAGTGTTGTAATTGAACTAAAAATAAGTGGCAGACTAACAGGTAGTGCAGAAGATGAACCCGATAATATTGGTTGGAAACTATCTTTTGTTCCTCAGGCTTATTCAGGAAATGTTGCCACTCCAGGAAGTGGAGTTGTCATCTCTGCAGGACATCCAGATGTAGCAACTGATCTTCTTTCTGCTACTGCCATTACAAAAGATAATGTTATCTATGGTTCAAGTGGTTCACTCGAAATAGATCAGATAATTACTGAGAATACTTACGATAAGAAAGTTGATGTTTATACAGCAACTCTTACAGCGACTGTTAAAACAAACTAATAGGAGAATGAAATGAAAAAGTGTTTAATCTTTTTTTTGATGCTTGCATTAGTTACAAATTTTGTCTTTGCTACTGTTAGTAGTGGATTAACAGAGGCAAACAATAAAGCTACTACCAATTTGAAATTAGCTCTTGACGGGGATGAATATCTATTTGGTTTTTCATCAAATGCAGATTATTCAAGTGATACTCAAATACAATTGGCTGAATCAGTTAATATCTCTGATGGAACCGTTAGTTTAGTTGATAAGACTTTCTACTTTTTTTATAAAGCTATAACTGATGACTCAAATGTCAAATTTACTATTAATGTTACTCCTTTGTACTTAGGAGGGACAGCACCATCAGGAACTGATGAAGAGAAAGCAAAAAAGACAATTCACTATACCGTAAAGTTTGACACTGATACATATA
>JALFRH010000165.1 GCA_022785155.1 Spirochaetales bacterium | reverse complement strand
CATTTGTCTTTTCTATCACATTCCGGAGTGCCGCACTTAAGACAGGCTACAGGTGACAATTCTTCGTCAACAGCTGAAAGAATATCGAAAAGAGTTATGTCTGATGGGTTTTTCTTAAGCTTGTAGCCGCCACTCTTTCCTAAGGAGCTTTGTATTATTCCTCCCTTTGTCAGATCGTGGGCTATTCGTTCCAGATATTTGATGGAAATATTCTCTTGTATCGCAATGTCATTCAAAGAAGCTTTCCCATCTACTCCTAGACGGGAAAGATTAACCAAAAATCTCAAAGCATATCTACCTTTAGTAGAAATCATCTTATTCTTCCTTAAATAATGGTGTTGAGAAGTATCTGTCTCCTGTATCTGGAAGGAGGACTACGATTGTCTTACCCTTGTTATCTTCCTTCTTTGCTTCTTCAATTGCAACACTTAGAGCAGCACCGCTGGATATTCCGACGAGAATTCCTTCTCTCTTGCCCATTTCTCTTGCTGTCTTGTAAGCATCTTCTTCAACAGCTGTAACAACCTTATTATATATGGAAGTATCGAGAGTCTTAGGTACGAATCCTGCTCCGATACCTTGGATTTTGTGTGGGCCTGGGTGTCCTTCTGAAAGGACAGGAGATCCCTTTGGCTCTACTGCAATCACTTCTACGCTTGGCTTCTTTTCCTTCAGATACTTACCTACACCGCTGATAGTTCCACCTGTACCTACACCAGCAATAAAGATATCTACTTCACCATCGGTGTCTTCCCAAATCTCTGGGCCTGTAGTCTTATAGTGGGAGCGTGGGTTTGCACTGTTGTCGAACTGACCGGGAATGATTGAACCTGGTGTTGCTGCATGAAGCTCTTCTGCTTTGGCGATGGCTCCTTTCATGCCTTTGCTGCCTTCGCTGAGCACAATTTCCGCTCCATAGGCCTTCATCATCATTCTTCTTTCCACACTCATGGTTTCTGGCATGACAAGAATGACCTTATATCCTCTTGCCGTTCCTACTGCAGCAAGACCGATACCTGTGTTACCACTTGTAGGTTCGATGATGGTTGCACCTGGCTTGAGGATTCCTTTCTCCTCTGCATCAAGAATCATCTCTTTGGCAATTCTGTCTTTGACGCTTCCTGCCGGGTTGAAATATTCCAGCTTTGCCAATACTCTTGCCTTAAGGTCAAACTCTTTTTCGATTTTCTTCAGTTCAAGAAGCGGTGTTCCGCCGATGAGCTCTTCCATGGATGAATATATGCGAGACATGTTATCCTCCTAATTCCTACCAGCTTGGTGGGTTTTAAAAAATATAGGACTGTAACTATGTATTTGTCAACAACAAATGAGAAAAATTGTTTCAAGTGTTTCTTAGGGTGGAAAAGTAATAAATACTGTTAGTTGAAAAGCCGGCTGGGTTTTGTACCTGATGGCCTATATACATAGAAAGGTGGAAATTGAATGGGCCACAAATAAAATAAGGAAAGCCTCGGGAGTGAAGAACAACATAGGCTTTCCCTAAAATCTTTCAAATATGATTGAGCCTTGTGGGATTATTTGTTGTACTCTCTTTTCTTCTCAAGAAATTCCTCTATTGTCATTCCTGCCTTCTTTGCAGCTTTCTCTAGAGTCAAGTCTCCTTCATCCACAAGCTGGAACAACGACATCAGGAAACCTTCCCTAAGACCTTTCCTGCGTCCTATATCCTCTACAGCCTTGCTTAGATTACACATTTCAATCACCTCTTCTTCCAATTCCTTGTCCATCGCTATTCCATACCTGGAACCCAGTATCTCCTTCCTCCTCTCCAGTGCCATGCTGGAAGAGAGCAGTACGGATAGTAGTCCCACCAGGGGGTCTTCGGAGCTGTCATAGTCCTCCACAAGAGATATCACCATCTCCATTTTATCATAGTCGGAGACGTGGATAAAGCTGTTTCCCCTGACCTCATCCTCCCTTAACGAATACCGGATTATGGTGTCCTCCCTTTTCCCTTCTGGCTTGGGGAATATCCATATGGAATAGACCTTCTGCATCTTATGGTAGTCCATATTCTTGAACAC
>JALFRH010000150.1 GCA_022785155.1 Spirochaetales bacterium | reverse complement strand
CTCGTATCTTTCCATTAACTTCTCCTTAAAAGATGGAGAAACCTCAAGATCATCAAGCAGATCAGAGAAGGAACGGTTGTACTTCTTTGAAAGAATAAGCGCATTTTCAAAGACACTTTCTTCTCTTGTCTTATTTGTTGCCTCTGCTGCTGCCTTGGCTGCCGCCTCTGCTGCCGCCTTTTCTGCTGCTTCTGCTGCCGCTCTGTTTATTGCTTCCTGATAAATTGACACCATATTGTTTTCCTCCTCGTCAAGTTCATTATAATTGATATCAAGCTTCACATAAAGATTAATGATCATAAAAGCCAGTTTAGACACCCTTCTGTCCTTTATATCGGGGCATCTCTTTTCTATCTCCTCCATGTAGAGATTGTTCAAAGCCCCGGAAATGAAGGCCATGACCGTACCCAGTTCCGTCTTAAAAGGATACTTATCACGATTATCGATATAATCCACAACATTAAATACGGACACATCAAGCTTCACCATATGATCCTTGACAAAGTCAGGGTATTGGGAAGAGAAAATGGAGGAAATATCAAGAGGACTATCAAACCTCCTCCTATCCCAATTACAGATCATTGTTGCAGTTGGAATGTAATCATCATCTTTCATACCGTTGAGTCCAAGGGCATCGTAGAGGAGAACCCTTAAACCCATGTATTTGGAATATAAGGACTGATCCTCAATGGCAATCTGATACTGGCTGCCGTCGACATCTTTCACCTTCTTCGAAATATCTCGGAACATCTCCTTAGTTATGATGGTCCTTACACCATTTCTGATTGACAGGTCGCTCTTTACAAGAGTGGTATCAGAAGGGCTCAACATATCAGGAGTAACCTTAATCCTTCCTCCCGATGCCCCGCTGATGAAATCCGCGAATATTTCATCCTTTCTGAAATATTCCTTCACCAGGTTATTGTGTACTTTGGGTTTAAAACCCTTTTCCACATTCGACTGCTTCTGACCACTATTTGTAGCGGCCACCGAGGGTTGCTTATTTTTTGACATAGAGCCTACCCCCTCCTTCATTATCCGGAGAGTAAGACACCCCGTACGGGATATCCCAGGGAGGCATAGGCGTTAGGATTTAAACTTTTTTTCTAATCTTCTTGCTGGGTCTGCCCCTCGGAACCTTCGCAAGCATAACTTAATCTATCGGATTCGCCGGTGAAGACTTCTCATCACCACTAAAAGAATAACTGAAAAGAAAGAAAAAGTCCATACAAAAAGAAGTATAAATCCTTATATTTCAATTTTTTATTTAATAGGTAACCTAAATTTAAAGACCTAATTAGTTAATATAGGATACTTTTAAATATAAACATCAAGAAATCAAAAAAATCTTATTCTTTTTGATATTTTATTTTCATATAGATGAATACAACATCAATATAATGGGAAGTAAACTCTTTCCCCTATACTCTGATAAACAATCATCGTTACCAAAAAATAGGAGAAAAATGAATCAAGTGAAAAATATATCTTGAAAAAATAAGTGGGGATGAGCCCCACTTATTCTCTTAGAACGGAATCTTCACGACAATCTTCTTTGTATATTCGCTCTTTCCATCAACCGCCACTCTTGGTCTATGGGGCTCCATAGGATATGAGAGGACGAAGGTTCCAGGAAGAAGAGTAGTCCTAACTTCTGTCTTGCTATCAAAGAAACCAATATCTTTTCCGCTGTCAAAGCTCTCAGGAAGAGAAGAAAGAATACTTGCTGCATCATAGTGCTCTTTTCCCTTAAGCATAATGTGTATGTCGGCAAACTTCTCATGGACTTCGAATTTAGGCTCAGGGTTTGACATATACTCCTGGACCTGAATGAGAATTCCACTCTTCTCAGTTCTGTATTCTCCCTGAGGGAGATTAACATAATCGTTCTTTGCAAGGTTTTCTGCTATCTCTTCAGCATAAGGGACCACAGCCTTGTATTGGGATAACCTTTCCAATGTGTCGAATATCATATTTCCTTCCTTTGGGTGCTGTCCCTTACCACCAACGAGCAAGGGATCACCTTATACAATTTCTTTTCCTTGGGTGCATCCTTACTTCCAGAAAGGATCTTCTCCAATAGGACTGCACACTCTGTCCCTTGGTCCACCGCCTTGTTGTCTACAGATGTGATTGATGGATACATAAGTGTGGAGTACTCGGAGTTATTGAAACCGGCGACCGATACTTCCTCCGGAACCTTTTTCCCTTTGGAAAGAAGGACCCTTTGCACCTCCGAGGCCAAAAGATCATCCTCAGCCACAACAGAATCGAATTCTATGGCCGAGAGAATATCCCAAAGGCTCTCTTTCTCTGGAGAATACTCCACTACCCTACCACTATAGTCATCATGATCTTCTACAAACTCCAGGAAACCCGAGAGTTTGTTTTTGCAGGACTCGGTGTAGGAAGAGTGGATGAAAATAGTATTTCTCTTTCCTGTTTCATACATATGCTCGGAGACCATCCTTGCCCCACCCTTTTCATCCACTACTATTCCATAGGAATTCTCGATCCATCCGTTGGATATCACGACGGGGACAGAACAGAGAAGGGTCTCCGTCTCAGGTATGGCGGAGAGAAGCTGGAATGTGGAGCCTATGAATACAATTCCATCTATGGATTTATCCAGCATACGGCGCAAAAAACAAGATACCGTGGCCTCGTCACTGCCACTTTCACATATCATTATGTCGTATCCATTTTGGGAGAAGTGTCTGTTTATCCTGTCTGCAATGACCATATGGTGCTGCATCATGAAGCTCTTGACCACTATTGCTATAGTCTTGATGGACTTGGTCTTAAGCCCCCTGGCTATGGTGGACGGAGAATAACTGAACTTCTTTACAGCCGCCAGCACACGCTCCTTTGTGTCGTCGTTGACTTTTACATTGGAATTCAAGACTCTGGAAACAGTTGCAACAGATACTCCTGCTTCTTTGGCTATGTCTCTTATGGTGGCCCCCATACCATCTCTCCACTTTTTATAATTTTTTGTTTGACAACCTTACCAAGGTGACAATATTATAACCATGTAATCGGTTACATAGCAACAAAAATGTTGTGTACCCAGGAGAGATAAAATGAGAATTACATTCGATGAACTGGTTAAAGTATTTGCCGAGAAACTTGAAAAGAGGGGTGTTCCAAGAGAAGACGCCCTTCTTGCAGGACAGATTCTTGCCCAAAATAGTTTGGATGGAATCTACTCCCACGGAGTAAACAGATTCCCAAGACTTGTCTCCTATATCGACAAGGGATATATCGATCCAAAGGCCAAGGCAGAGAAGGTTGCATCCTTCGGTGCCTATGAGCAGTGGGATGGACACCTTGCTCTTGGTATGGTCAGCGCAAAGATAGCCATGGACAGGGCCATTGAGATCGCAAAGCAGTATGGTATCGGACTTGTGGCCATCAGAAACACAAACCACTGGATGAGAGGTGGATACTATGGCTGGCAGGCTGCAGACCAGGGAATGATAGGTATCTGCTGGACAAATACACAGCCTAATATGCCTGCTTGGGGAGCCAAGGACAGAAGAATCGGAAACAACCCATTTGTCATGGCAGTACCAAGAAAGAACGGAGAACACATTGTCCTCGACTCAGCTATGAGCCAGTTCAGCTACGGCAAGATCGAAATGACAAAGTTCGAAGGTAAGCAGCTTCCTGTTCCTGGCGGCTTCGATGAAGAAGGCAACATGACCACAGATCCAGGCGCCATCGAGAAGACATGGAGAGTCCTCCCTGTGGGATATTGGAAAGGTAGCGGCATGTCCATTCTTCTTGACCTTGTGGCTGCTATCCTTGCAGGAGGAAATACAGTTACGGATATAGGCAAAATGACCAGTGACGAATATGGACTATCACAGGTTCTTATTGCCATTGATCCTGAGAGATTCAACGCTCCTGGCTTCACAGAAGAGGCCATCAACCGCGTCATCGAGGATGTTACATCTTCAGTTCCTGCTACAGAAGGCAAGGCTGTAAGATATCCTGGACAGAACTCCCTTGCTACAAGAAGAAAGAATCTTGAAGAAGGAATTCCTGTACTGGACAATATTTGGGAACAGATTTCTGCACTTTGATAGGAGATAATAAAATGAAGGCAGTTATGATAGAAAAGCCCTGGGATATAAAGAATGTCGAAAGGGATATCCCTGAAATAAAGGACGGTGAAGCACTGATCAAGGTTAAGGCCGCAGGAATCTGCGGTTCAGATATCGGTGCATTCAGAGGATCGAATAATCTTGTATCTTACCCAAGGGTCATCGGCCATGAGATAGCAGGAGAAATCGTTGCCATCAAAGGTGACAACCCAAAGAATTTTGCTGTAGGCGACAGCGTAGTCGTGGACCCTTACCTCTACTGCGGCCACTGTTACGCCTGCTCCATCGGCAGGACGAACTGCTGCGAAGACTTACATGTACTTGGAGTCCACGTAGACGGCGGTATGGCTGAGTATTATGCCCATCCTTCCTCAATGCTTATTAAGATGCCTGAAGGAATGTCATGGGAAATGGCTGCAATGGCAGAGCCCCTTACAATTTCCCTCCATGGCGTCCATAGAGGAAAGATTGCAAAGGGAGAGACAGCCCTCTTCTACGGCGCAGGCCCCATCGGCATCCTTGCAGCCCTCGTTGCAAAGTACTACGGAGCTACTCCAATAGTCGTGGATTTGGTACAGGAGAGACTGGACTTTGTAAAGAGCCTGGGAATCGAGAATGTCATCAATTCTGCAACTGAGGACGTAGTGGCAAGAGTCAAAGAAATCACAGGAGGCAAAATGGTACAGTGCGTAATGGAGGCCACAGGAGCCAACGCATGTATCAGACAGGCTCTTGATGTTGTCTGCAACGCAGGAAGAGTAGTCTACACAGGATGGCCTAAGAAGACCACTGAACTTCCTACAGACGTATTTACAAAGAAGGAACTGGACATCAGAGGAGCACGCACAAGCGCAGGAGAGTTTGAAGAAGCCCTTGAAATAATCAACGGCAACAAAATTCCTGTAATGGCACTCCTTACCAAGTGTATTTCCGTGGAGGAAGCCCCGGAAACAGTGGTGGACATCGAGAAAAATCCAGGAAATTACATGAAGGTAGTTGTAAAGTTCTAAAAGTGTTGTATAACTAATATATCAGTTGGATTATCCATCACTTTGTTTATCTTATAGAGTAGAGCTGATCCTTCTGATCCTAAAAAGGCAAAACGCGGTTTTACCGCTAAAAACAATAAGGAGTCACTTATGAAGAAAATCGTTAGTGTATTGCTCGTACTTGCTGTACTCTCCTTCTCCATCTTTGCTCAGGGTGGTCAGGAAACAGCATATCCAACAAGAAACATCAACCTCGTTGTTCCTTACAACGCAGGTGGAACAACAGACTTGACAGCAAGAGCCCTTGCAAACGGCATGGCTGCAAGCCTCGGCGTTCAGATCAACATCACAAACACACCTGGTGCATCTGGCGCTACAGGAACAATGAGTGTTCTCAACGCACCTGTTGATGGATATACACTCCTTGGACACGGAATGCTCGCATTCACAACAATGCCTGTTACTTCAAACGTCACAACAAAGACATACAAGGATTGGGACATTTGGCTTGCAACATTCTCTCCAAACGCAATCTGTGTAAGCAAGGATTCTCCTTACAACACAATCGAAGACCTTGTTGCTGACATCAAGGCTCGCCCAGGCCAGATCACATTCGGTACTGGTGGTGTAGGAAGCGGCGGACACTTCGGAACACAGGTTCTCTCTGCAATCGCAGGCAGCGAAGTAAAGCACACTCCATACAACGGTGGTTCTGCAGCTGTTACAGCTCTCCTTTCCAAGGAAATCGACGTATGTCCACAGCTCCTTGCTGAGCTCAAGGACCTTATCATCTCCGGCGACGTAAAGTGTCTCGCTGTTCTCGCTGAAGACGATATCGAACTCGCTCCTGGCGTTGTTGTTCCTTCCATCCTCAAGAGCTATCCAGATGCTCCATACATCCCAATGGGTGAGGTAACTGGTATCATGATTCCAAAGGGATTGGACGAAGCTTCCCTCCAGAAGCTTGATGCAGCATTCGAAAACGCTGTCAAGGATCAGGGATTCATCGATCTCTGCGAAACAAAGTCTTTCGTTATCAACCCAATGGGCAGAGCTGAGAGCCAGGCTTACCTCGACTCTTTCGCTTCCAACGCTTGTTATATCCTCTGGGATGCAGAAGTTGCTGTCAACGATCCTGCAAACTTCGGATTCACACGCTAAGATTGCCTCTACGCAGGGGGAATCCTCCCCCTGCCATTTTTTTTAAATCGGAGAACTAAATGAACAAAAAGACCAAAGATCTTGTTCTCGCCATAATCTGCATTTTCTTCGGAATCTATGTAACGGCAGAAGGACTCAATATCTGCAAGGTTGCTTCCGTGAAACCTTACAATGTGGCGAAATTCAGCCTCTCCCCAGGATTTCTACCCACAGTCCTCGGAGTGCTATTGATAGTCTTTTCTCTTCTTCTCGTCTTCTTCTCATTCCGTGAAGAAGGAAAAAAGCTGGGAGAAGTTGCAAAAGAACGCAAAGAAGATATCGTCGAAGGTGTCAAAAGAACCTCTAAAGACCCTGATACATACAGAATGATCATAGGTATGGTCATTATGGCTGTATTCTCATTCTTCCTTGTGGGTCTCAGAATCGGAGGATTCAAATTCCCGTTCTACCTCTCAGGTGGAATATTCATGTTTGTGCTTCTCATGTATTTGGGAGCAGTAAAATGGTGGCAGGCACTGATCATCACTGTAGTGACAATGCTTCTCATCACCGTCTTGTTCCAGTACGGCTTCAGAGCCGTTCTTCCATAAGGAGGCTAAATAATGCAGTACGTATTGGAAGCTATATCCATTGTTTTGCAACCAGCAAACATCATTACATTGATCATCAGCACCGGTGCAGGACTTTTGATGGGAATCCTCCCAGGACTCAGCGCCACAATGGCCATCGCCCTCCTCACCGGTCTCACATATAACTTCAGCCATGAAGCAGCTCTCATCTCACTCTTGGGTGTCTATGTAGGTGCAGTATCCGGAGGCTGCCAGTCAGCTATTCTCCTGAATATTCCTGGTACTCCTGCTTCTGCAGCCACAGCCTTGGACGGGTTCCCATTGGCAAACAAGGGAAAAGGCGGTCTTGCAATCTTTGTTGCAACAACCTCTTCCTGTATCGGAACCATGATAAGCGTAGTCTTCGTCCTTTCCCTCACTCCGCTTCTCACAGCAATATCCTTGATGTTCACAAGCTGGGAATTCTTCCTTTTGTCCATCTTCGGTATTCTTATCTGTGGAGCCATTACAGGACAGGGCAAGGCCATCAAGGGCTGGATCAGCGGTATCATAGGCCTTTTGGTTGCACAGGTAGGTTACGACAGAATCAACATGTTCCCTCGTTTCTCCTATGACAACGTTAACCTTATGGCGACACTTCAGTTGATCCCTATTATGATCGGTCTCTTCGGTTTCCCGGAGATTGTCAGGGCATTCAAGCGCAATACAAACAAGGAAGTCATGGCCATTTCCAAGTTCAAGTACAAGGAAGGCTTCGGCATCATCGGAAAGAACATCCTTGCCATCCTCCGCTCTGCAGTAATCGGCGTTGGCGTCGGTGTCATTCCAGGCGTTGGTGAAGACGTAGGCGGCTGGCTATCATATTGGGCTACAAAGACCTTTACAAAGGACCCGGATCCAAAGTTTGGAGAAGGAAACATCAAGGGTCTCGCTTCTGCAGAAACTGGAAACAACGCATGTATCGGTGGAGCCATCATTCCTGTACTCTCCCTGGCTGTTCCTGGATCCGCTCCTGCAGCAGTACTCTTGGCAGCCCTGCTTATGCACGGCTATAGACCTGGTCCTCTCCTTCTCAGAGACTTCCCTGACGTTGTATACAAGATCGGTATCTACCTACTCTTTGCATCCGTCACCATGTGGGTTCTCGCCCAGCTTTTGAGCAAGGTTTCCGTAAGGATCCTCAGAATAAACAAGCACATACTGATGCCTGTAATCTTCTGTCTCTGCGTTGTGGGATCATACCTGATCAACTTCAACCTCTTCGACATCAAGGTTATGTTCTGCTTCGGTCTCGTGGGACTTCTCCTTACTTGGGCTGATGTTCCTCTTGCACCATTCCTCCTTGGAGTCATCCTTGGACCTATGTGTGACGAAAACCTCAGAAGAGGTCTGGACCTTTCCGGTGGTTCTTTTGCACCGATCTTCCAGAGACCAATCTGTATATTCTTCTTCGTAATCATCGTTTTCATGATCCTTTCACAAATCGGTGTATTCAGAATGATTGGAGCAAGAATAAAGAAATCCAAGGAGAGCAAGTAATATGAAGACAGTAGGATACGGAATAATCGGCTGTGGAATGATCAGTGAAATCCACGCCAAGGCCCTCTCTGAAATCCCAGAAGCAAAGCTTATTGCAGGCTTTGATCCGGTTCCAGGAAGAGCCGCTGCATTCGGCGAGAAGTTCGGATGTATAGGCTACGACAACTTTGAAGAGTTTCTTGCCAACAGCGATATTGAAGCTGTAACAGTTGCAACTCCATCAGGCCTTCACCTTCAGGGTGCACTGGGT
>JALFRH010000138.1 GCA_022785155.1 Spirochaetales bacterium | reverse complement strand
CCGGTCTTGATTCCATCACGCTCAAGCCCTTCCGCAATGTTGTTAGCGACCACGTAAATCAACCAAGGGCGATTATCGCCTGACCTTAACAGGATACCTCAACCTCTTCTGCTTCATCTCCAACCCACCCTGCGACAAGTACGAAAAGATAGAGAAACTGCTGGATTTGACTTTCAGAAATCCAAAAATGCTCCGTTACAGAGGCTAAAACTGCAATTCAACGCATGGAATGAGGTTTTTCAGCAACACGATGCAGAAATGGATTTTTAATAATTGGTTCAATCACCAAGTAGTAATACCTGATGATTGAACCTTTTCAATTGAGACTAACAACTGTTAGTTCAGGAAAGTCATCCTGATGGCAACATCAGTCGTTTCTCCGGCAGTACATCTGAAACTAGTCGGTGAAATATTCGGCCTTGCTCTTCCGGAATCAGTCTGAATCCAGTTGTACCAGTTCCAATAATCGTAATACCCAGATTCTGCCTTGATTGTCGTTTTGGTTTTGTTGATTACAGGGAGAACATACGTGATTCCCGTGGTTGAATTATTGAGCGTTATCGCAGATCCGCCTGAAGAAGGAATCTCAAAATCAAAATCATTTATTATATTCAATGTTGCATAGTTTTCATATGCAGCTGAAATGCTGATTACGATTTTATTACCTTCTTCCAGTCTTGCAGTAATCAGGTATTCATCCGAACAACTAGCCCAAATATCCAATGTCCCAGAAACAAAGCTCATCGACCTACTGCTTCCAATCAAACTAACCACATCATACAAAGAGTAATACCTTTCGCCTATCCTGAACTGAATATACATGTCTTCAGGAATAAGACAATCATAATCTACAGAAATGTAGTAGGATCCCGATGTGAGATTCAGCCCAGTATTAATATACTGACTGGAATGCTTTACGGCTTCTACAGTGTAGCTACCCGGTGATGATTTTTGTACCGATGCTGTATAGTAGTATTCTTTTGCTCTTTCTGGGAAGAATAAGTATTCATATTCATATCCAGGTTGTGTTTTTACTGTTATTCCTCCATCGGCTATCGCATATCCGCTTTGCAGACCTCCCCAATTCTTGCATAACAAATAGAAAGGATACCCATCAGGATAATCATCAGCTATAAGCAATTTTACCTCAGCGACTTCGCCTTGTGTCAGCGTAACAGTCTTTACTTCTCCGGCAGAAACCGTAAATGATGTGTCGCGTTCTGTAATATAGAACCATTCATTCGGAGACCACCAGTTTGCATTGATGCTATATGTATCAGCAACAACTTTGATATGAGCAGGCCTTGAAGGATTGTAAGGTACAAGACCCCAAGTATTTCTTCCATTGTTGTTATTCAATGTATCAATAGGCCTATTCAATGATGTCAAGAAAATACCAAAGGAAGAATCCATGAGTTCTTCCTCATTCAGATGAAAATCCAATGTGAGATTTGCAGGATCTTCTATGTACTTATCTATGACAACATAAACAATATTTACACCTCTAGCGCTATCATAATCAGTCTCGAAATAGTAAATGAAGTCAGGATTATTCAGTTCACAGGAAAGGGTTTGAGTTCCGCTTATGTTCCATGATCTTCTGGTATTATTGCTAGCAGATAGAGTATAACTATTTCCGCCAGAAGCAAAACATGTTGCTGTAAGACTATATGGAATCAAGACATCTCCGGCAAAGCGAAGCTCAATAGGACCAGTGACATCCAAGGTCGTCGGTCTATCTGGAAGAACAGCAAAACTAAGGGATTCCGACCAAATGACTGAATTTGTAGATATGAAGTATTTAACAGTATGCTCACCTTCTTCATACCCTGCCATTGCAAGTTCAAGTGTATTTGTGTTAGCACCTGCATCAACGGGCTTATCATCTACTACCCAGAAGCACGAATAGCCATTGAGGCCAGTAACTTCTGCATCCACTTTAAGTGTTTTGCTCTGCGATATTGCCCTTGAACTACCTGTCAATTTGATACTTGGAGTTCCAATTATCTCATTGACTACCGAAATTGAACCATCCACTAGAAAGAGAAACTCGGCATCATAGACAGCAGTCTTCCCCTTAATCACACGCAAGGTGTCAATTACGACCGTCTTATTTGTCTCAGGCCACTCGACAGTAAACGAATAGAAACCATTTGGCAACTCAAGGGAAGCAGCATACTTTCCATTAGCATAGGCAAGTATTCCTGTTCTCTCGATTGTAGTGTCAGCGCTGATAACAGTGTAAGCCAGCTCATGACCGGAAGGACCTGTTATTGAAATATTGAACAGGCCGTTACCTTGTGCTTCCCTGACCGTCACATTGAATGTGGTTGTCTGGTTTGCTTTCACTTGTCCTGATACAGTTCCGTTTCCGATAACATCACCAGCTTTGTTCAATGCATCGACTTCAACAATACATGTTCCTGTTGGAACAGAGATTGTAAAGCTTGTCTTCGGGCTCTTAGCTGTGGTGAAGATTGTTTCACCGGCAGCGTTCTTAACGGTAACATTGTACGAATCAGTTTCCATTGATGCGGCCTGAATGCCTCTTGAGATAGCAGAGTCTATCTCAATTACCAATGTTCCCATTTTCTGACTGACATTCTGGCTACACCCAACTAGGCAGACAATAACCAGAAGAACTACCATCAACAAACAAAAACCTTTTCTCATTTGTTTACTCCTTTTTATATTCTATCTTCAACTTTTAATACCAGAATCTGCGAACAGGAATGACATAAAATGGACTAACCTTGGAACACCTGTAGTCTTCCGAATCGTAATAATCCGGATCATCCGGGAAGAATTCAACATAACAGCCATACCAATCTCCTTCATCATACTCGTGACACTGTGTACTACTTAAATATGTTCCTTCCGGATAAGGATTACTGTTGCTGTGGAACAACACGGACTCAATTTCCTCTAACTCCCTGATACTTGGCAAGTACCAATCTGAACATGACTTATACGTTATTTTATTGCATAAATACGCTGCATATTTACTATACGTATTTGTCTGCATAGATAATGTTCCATCCGAATTGTAAACATAACCAACAATCGCTGATGAACCATATTTAGAAATGATCAAATCGGTGTTTTCTTTTCCAGCTCCAAAAGCACTAGATGTTCCTGCTAAACTTTGAGTCCCGTACTGAGAAGTGTCTCCATAAAAGAATTGATTATATTGTGAAACTGTTCCACCTATTTTAGGATCATAATAGGATCCACCTGAGAGGTACATGATTGTAGGGGCAGCTTCAAGATATCTCCAACCACAAACAGTGGATAACAGATTGTCTCTTCCATCAGGATCCGCTTCTGAATTATCTGCATCACAATCATAGAAGATTAATCCTCCAGCAGGCCCTCTATCACCAACTGAGTATTCGACTAACTGGGAATCGATTGAGATATCTCCGTCAGAACAATGAACAACCATCCCATGTGCATCTGAATTCCAGCTTTCATCTTTCACTATTGCATTCCATTGACTTTGGCTTCCTTCATAATTAATGGTATTAAGAGTATAGCAACCACCAAATGCATTAGCTCCGATACTAGTAACACTAGACGGTATTGTTATCTCAGCCAAGCGCCTGCAGTTTTGGAAGACATTGGATTCAATGCTTGTTACACCAGAAGGAATGGTAATCTCAGTAAGACCGGAACAACCATAGAAAGCAGAACGACCAATACTATCAACATTGGATGGAATTATTAACTCACTTAAGTTAGAGCAACCCCAAAAAGCACTTGATCCAATACTGGTCACAGTAGACGGTATCGTAACAGAAGACACTTTTGAAGTCGAGAACGCATTTGAAGGTATTTCAGTTATTCCCTCTTCAAAAATCACTGCGCAAGTACAATTCGAGAAAGCACTTGATCCAATTGTAGTAACGGTGGCAGGTATCGTTATTTCTGTCAAACCAGTACAATTGTTGAAAGCAGAAGATCCGATACTAGTAACACTTGAAGGTATAGTGACAGAAGTAATTCGGTTTGCACCAGACAATGCAATGATCAGCGTACGAGACTGATCAAGACAAGACAATATTTTACTATGATTGAGTGTAAAAGAATCATATGTTGATATGATTATTACTCTCTTAGATGAGTCTAAAACTCTTGAAATCTTATAATCATCAAGGGCCATTCTCCATCCTGGAAACTTTGACCCTATTTGAATTAAATTCCCGGAATACATCTTGGTAACATCTTTTGTCCATTGCTCAACCAGATCTGACAATGGGACCAGAATTAGAATTGAACAAATATCTACGTCATAACACAGATCATTAGCAGCAAACAAAGAGGTTAGAGTCTTGCCTGTTCCTGTTGCCATAGCAAACAAGGAACAGAATCCATTGTTAGTGAAGTTTTCAAGAGCTTTCTTTTGATGTGGTCGAGGTTGATATGTTGCTGGAATCTCCAAAAATGGTGCATCCTTTGGATCTTCAACAATCTTTATCTGTTTTTTCCCAAGTCGGATTTTTACTTTACCTCTCGCTCGTTTTGCATCCGCTTCCAATTCTGAAAGATCCTGAACGGGATAATGGGATTGAATAAACGCCTCAATTTCCGAACCAGAAACCAAAGGCAAGCCGGCTATTTTCCCCTGAAAAAGTTCGTCTATTGGCTCAATGATCTCTTTGATCCTTGGGGCAAATACCTCTGGATTTATCCAGCTACAATACGTCCATAATTGTTCCCAATTAAACAATAAAGCAGACATTGTGTAGTTTACTGACCCACTGAATGCAACAATATTTCCTTCCTGGTCTCTCGCATACCCCGTTTTAAAATGCACAAGGCATTCTGAATTAGCAACCTGGATATCAAGCCGTCCAAGGCCTATAAGGTATGATAGGCATTTATAGCTAAATTGATGGGTTTCATGAAGATTCTTATCCGAAATCAATGTTTCTAAATCTTTAAGCGTTATCTCCTCTTTCGCCTTCAATTCATACCCTTGAGATATTGCTGCAACATCTTCTGGAAGAATCTTCTCATTGCAGATGATGTGCATGTGACCACCATTTTTGATGAATACCAGAAGTGCCTCAGTCCCGATACAAAATGCAGTCTTAGCAAAATAACCTAAAGCAATAGTTATTTCAGTAGCATGTAAGTAAAGTTCATTATAGAAGAAATAAGGACTTGGACCATTCAAAAAATAAGTTGATTGTATATCTGCATTTCTTAAACTCACGATGGCCCCCTTTATAACTTGTTATTCTACCATATGAAAACGGTCCAAACAATCAATAAACATAGGAAGACAACGAAACATGTGTACATTAAAAAGAAAAGCTGTCCCTCCCTCGAGTGAAGAACAGCTATTTCCTGATATGCAACACTTATCAATACAAGTCATCTATATCTATCTGCATATCATAAATACGAATATCGTCCTGGCTCCTATATCTTTTCATCTCGAATTCCTCCATGCCCCGCTTCTTCAGATCCGTCTTCAACCTCTTCCCCAAATCTTCATCGTTCATAGCCTTCGAAACTTCAGCGGACAGATGCCTTTCACCCTGTAAGAGCCAATAGAAAAGGGAAAATAAGCGTCAGCAGAAAAGGGACAAGCCTGATGCGCTCTATGGATTCACAATAGGAGAAGGACTGATCGTTTGTAGCCAGCACCTTCGGGAAACTCACATCCATAAGGGCTGAACATCCCCTGAAACAGTTTGAAGGCAAGGCAGTGAGCATCGGCATGCTTACCGACACAAGGCTTCTTTCACCCGCAAATGCATAGTCCGCGATGGTCTCTAGATTATCCGTATCGTCATAGGCAAGAAGCGTGGAGTTCATCAGCTGTCTGAAGTAAAGACCCACAAACTGATACTCGGCATAGCAGTCAAGATCGGATGTTATGTTCTCCGGAAGAACGCTCCAACCGCTGAAAACATAATCTCCAGGATTGCCAACGCCATTGTAGACAGGAACCTCCTCATATGAGATGGATGAGCCATCAGCCGTTTTTTTTATTCTTCCAAAACTTCGATTTTAGGGGGTGTTCACCTTTTAACGTTTACTTTTGAACCCGCGCTGATTTGAAACCCTATCGCTTGCAGGGGTGTTCACAATTTAACGATTACTCGGGGGAAATCAGTGGATATGTTCCCACAAAACCCATCTGGAGCAAAATAAAAGAAGGCTTTTCCAGTTTTGTAGTACTATTTAATGTTTAACCTTGAAAAAGCCTTATATTATAAGGGGTTATTCAGTCTAGTGTGTTCACCCTTGACATCAAAACAACCGTCTCGACGTGTTCAGAGCCAGGAAAAAGGTCCACTGGTTGAATTCCAAGAACTCTATAAGGAAGGAATCGGGTAATGTATCTCAAGTCTCTGGAAAGAGTCTCCGGGTTACAGGAAATATAGACAATGACTTCTGGATTCATTCTACCTGCTGCAGCCAAGAATTCTTCACTGGAGCCGGAGCGAGGAGGATCCATGAAAAGCACATCACACTTCAAGCCTTCCTTCTGAGCTTTCTTCAGCCATTTGGAAGCGTCATCGGCTATGAATTCTGCATTCTTTATTCCGTTGGCTTCAGCATTAAGGATAGCATCCTTTACAGCCAAAGGATTGGACTCCACCCCTATCACCTTTTTCACTCCCCTCTTGGCTGCAACGAGACCTATGGTACCTGTACCACAATATGCATCGATTACAGTATCAGTGCTTCTGAGTCTAGCCATATTCATGGCTATCTCATAGAGTCTCTCTGTCTGTGCAGGATTTACTTGATAGAAGCTGGTTGCACTGATTCTGAAATCAAGACCACATAATCTATCGATGATATATCCCTTTCCCCATAGAACGATTTCTTCTGCTCCGTCAGGTATTACCATGCTGGTTTTTTCATTGTTGATCACCTGGACCACAGTCACCACATTAGGGTTTTTCTGGTGGATGGAAGATACAAAATCATCTTTATGGGGGAAATCCTTCCTGGCTGTAACCAAAACAACCATAGTTTCCCTGGTAAAATATCCTGTACGGATAAGAATATGTCTCAGATCACCCGTCCCCCTGTCTTCATCAAAGGGATTGATTGAGAACCTTGTAGCCATTTGCCTGACAGTCTGCAATACAGCTGTAGCCATGCCATCTTCAAGAGAGCAGGAACGGATGGGGAAGAGATGATGACTTCCTTTCCTATATTGGCCAGTAATGAACTTGCCGTCCCTATCTCTACCACAGACAGCCTGTACTTTACATCTATATCCTGTAAGGGAAGGGGCTGGGAGAATCTTCTCCACCTTTCCATACCTGGATAGGAGTTTCTCCTCCCTAAGCCACTTCATCATCAATTCATAGTCATAGGACTCGTTTACATAATCACAACCGCCACACTTTCCAAACAGAGGGCACCATCTCTTCTTTTCACGCATATTCTGATTCTATCAATTTGTATCCAATAGGGCAAACTGTGCTTCATAGAGAGAACGATATTCTCCACCCTTTATTTTCATCAGTTGGTCATGGTTTCCTCTTTCAATTATGGTTTTGTTACCCACAACGAAGATTTCATCTGCGTTTCTGATGGTGGAGAGTCTATGGGCTACAATAAATGAAGTCCTACCCTTCATCAAAACCTTCAGGCCACTCTGAACCATAAGTTCCGTTCTAGTGTCTACGTTACTTGTAGCTTCATCAAGAATCAGGATCTTTGGATCTGCAATCAGAGTACGGGCCAGGGCGATAAGCTGCTTTTGGCCGCTGGAGAGCCCGGCATCCTTTACAAGGGTATCATAACCATTGGGAAGGGAGGAAATGAGGGACGAGAGATTCAATTCCTTGATCTTTTCGTCTATGACATTGTCATCCACGTCCTTTCCATAAGTAAGGTTTTCCCTGATGGTGCCGGAGAAAAGCACTGAATCCTGAGGCATTACAGACACCGCACTTCTCAAGGATGCGAAGGTGGCTTTCTTTATATCCTGCCCATCGAGAAGAATATCCCCCTCTACGCTATCGTAGAACCTTGCAATCATATTGATGATGGTTGTCTTTCCTGCTCCTGTAGGACCTACCAATGCAACGGTTTCACCACCCTTTACCGAGAAGGAGAGGTTTTCGACAATATTTGTCTCCTCATCATCAGGATAACTGAAGGTTACATTCCTGAATTCCACCTTTCCCTCTTTTACAGTGATGTCCACAGCATCCTCCGCCTCTTCTATATCGCTTTTTTCATCCATAACCTCAAATACCCTGGCTGCAGAGGATAAATTATTGATTATCTGATTATATATGGAGGCGAGGCTTCTGATAGGCTGCCAGAAGAGCCCGATGTAGCTGATGAAGGCAAGGATTTCACCTACGCTGGTAGTACCTTCCCCCAACCAATAGACAGCACAGAGAAGAAGAAATACATAGCCCAAGGCAATGGATGCGTTTACAACTATACCAAATCCGTCGCTTCTTCTTACAGCCTTACACCATCCCTTCTTCACATCCTCAAGAAGCCTGTCACACTCCTCACAAGTCTCCCTTTCTGCTCCGAAAGACTGTATAGGCCTTATTCCTGCATAATCTTCATGGACAAAAGCGGTAAAGTTGGATTCCTTCTTTCTGAAGTTCTCCCAATTGCTATATCCTCTGATGATTATCAGATAGGAGGTGATTACAAGAAAGGGAATGACCACAAAAGATGCCAAAGCCAGAAACGGATTCAGATACAGCATCATGGCCATTACAAACAATAAGAAAATGATATTAGGTATCAAGGATGAAGTAAGACTCTTGGTTATTTCCTTCATTTTGTCACAATCATTTATGATTCTTGTAATTATTCTTCCAGAGGGCCTGGAATCGAAGAAGCCCAAAGGAAGGGAGAGGATATTGGAATAAGCCTCAGTCCTGGCCCTGTATACTACATCATTGGAGATTCTTGCAGTCATATTATCCCTGATGATTGCAAGGATTCCCCATATTACGGCACACAATACCGCAAAGGATATGGTGACAAAGAGGCCCTTGATGTCCCCATTGGCTATATCGACGTCAACAGCCTTCTCTGTAAAGAGTGGAATGACCGTCTTAAAGCCGGCACTGAGAACAGCTATGACGCTGATTATCACAACCCTGGCCTTATAATCTGCACAATATGATAGTATTCTCTTTATGGTCTCCCCTTTACCAACCCTTGAGGAGGCCTCGTCTTTTTTATAATTCTGTCTCATCATCTATCTCCTTCTTCAGGATACTGGGAGATGTAAGTCTCCCAATAGAGGCCCCGTTTTTCCAAAAGCTGGGCATGGGTTCCCCTTTCAGCGATTCTTCCCTCTTCAAGGACAATGATTTCATCTGCAGAAGAAACGGCGCTGATTCTATGGGCTGTAATCAAAAGACTCCTTGTCCCTTCGTTTCTTATGGTTCTTTCGATGTCCCTTTCAGTCTCCATATCCAAAGCCGATGTGGCGTCGTCGAGAATCAAGAGCTGGTTCTTTCTCAAGAAGGCACGGGCTATGGAGAGTCTCTGTTTCTGTCCTCCGCTAAGGCCTACACCTCTCTCACCGATTACTGTATCCCAACCGTTTTCCAACTTTTCTATAAAGGATGAGCCTCTGCATCCTCTGCTGCCTTCTTGATCTCCTCCTCTTCTCTGCTATTTCTGTCACCAAGGGCAATATTGTTCTTTACAGTGTCTGAAAAGAGAAACACATCCTGGGTGACGATGGATGAAAAACCTCTGGCCGAGTCAAGGGTCATATCCCTCATATCCACGCCATTTATGGTTATTCTTCCCTCTGTAGGATCCAAGAATCTTACGGCAAGGGATGCAATAAGGGACTTGCCGCTTCCACTTGGCCCCATTACCGCCAGGGTTTTTCCCGGAGTAATCTCAAAGGAAACATCCTTCAAAAGTTCTTTGTCTCCCGTTTTAAAAGAGACGTGTTCGAACTTCATGGTTCCCTTTTCTGTCTCTCCAGAGATTTCTCCGTCCTTTATCTTCGGTTTCCTGTCAAGAATGGCCTTTACCTTCCTCCATCCAGCTCTTGCATTTGATACTTCGACCAAGAGCCAGCCTATTTCCATCATCGGCCAGGAAAGCTCATTAGTATATTCAAGGACCATGGAGAGCTCTCCGAAGCTCATATTCCCGTTGATCACCTCTATTCCACCAATAAGAATGGAGAGAGGAATCATGGCCAAGGCTATGGCAGACTGAGGAGTGCACCAATTCACCCAAAGGGTATCGAAAGAAATGGAGAGTCTTCTGAAGGCTGAGGCCTCCCTTGAGAATCTATCTTTTTCCTTCTCTTCCTTTCCAAAGGACTTCACGGTCCTTATACCCATAATGGCCTCGCTTGCAGCCTGGTTCAAATCAGCCCTCTTATCCGAAATACTATCGGATATCTTATCGCCCTTCTTCTCGCTTTTTATTGCCAGATAAGCAATTATAGGCATACAAACAAGTGGTACTATTCCACATTTCCAGTTTACTCTTACGAGGGCGAAGAACTGGGTGAGAATAATACAAACGATTTCTATCAAGAATATTCCACAGAAACCGAAGATGAAGCCTATGTTGTCTGTATCGGAAGTGGTCCTACTCATTAAATCTGCAGGAGTTCGGGAAGAAAAGAAATCTCCATCCTGCTTTGTAATGGCAGAGAACACATCGTGACGAAGGAAACAGGAAGTGCGCTTACTTATCTTGTCGCTGCTATACTCCTGGAAATAGCCAAGGACACCAGGAAGCACATAAGCCAAGGCCATCAACACAAGTAGCCTTGGGAAGATGGCATAGTTTCTTCCTCCTATCACTTCATCCACAATTCGTCCAAGGAGCGTAGGAGCTATTACACGTATTGATACCTGCAGTATCAACATGACGCTGCAAATCAAATATAAGTATATGTTCTTCCGGGCATAACCCAATAATCTGTTGTTTTTCATATCCCTCCTCCGGGGAATCAGGGCAAAAACACCCCGTAATCATGCGACGACTCTTCTTTTCTCTAGTTGGTGTTTGTTTAGTAGTCTGAGGGAATTCAGATTTCTAGGAAAGAGAGAACTTTTTCATAAGACATACTTTTTCTGATTCTTTTGCTCATTTTAGTCCTCCTCTCCTCATTGGGATTGTGATGATGATAACATACACTTGTTCAAGTATTCAATAGTTTTTCAAAATATTGATCATTCTGTTATTTCTTATTCCGTTAACACCCGTTTCAATAAGAAATAATCATAGACGAAATTAATATTTTTTAATTAGGTAATGCGAAAAACTATAAGATATAATTAAAATGTTGATGTGGAAATATTATTTCTACTGCCTTGGAACATAGGAGGAAGATATGAGTCAGAATACAATCATTACAATCGGTCGTGAATTCGGTTCCGGTGGAAGAGAACTTGCCAGAAGACTCTCCGAAGAACTGGGATTCGCATACTACGATCAGGAAATATTGAAGGAGATTGCACAGAGAACCCAGCTTAGTGAGAGTTATGTAAGGGCTATTGTGGAGAAATCTCCCATTACAAGTTACCCAATCCACGTTGTCAGATCATTCCATCCTGCAGTATCTCCTGTAATGGATCAGACAAACAAAGTCTGCCAGGAGCAGACAGCCATAATCAAAGAACTTGCAGAGAAGTCCAACTGCATCATTGTAGGTAGATGTGCCGACTATATTCTCAGAGACTACAATATCCTGAGGATATTCGTTTATTCGGGCATGAAGGAAAAGATTGCAAGATGCAGAGCCAAAAGTGGGGACGCAGAGAGCCTCAGTGACAAGGAATTGGAGAAGCAGATCAAGAACATCGACAAGAACAGAAAGAAGTACTATGACTTCTACACAGGTCAGGAGTGGGGGGACAAGCGTAATTATGATATTATGCTCAACACCAGCAATATCTCCATTAAGCTTGCTGCCCATGAAATAGCCGTCATGGTAAAAGAATTTAACAAGATAAAACCATAATAAAAATAATTTCATATTTATTTACTACTTTCTCCTTCTTTGTTATATTTTACAAAGAGGGGGAATTTAATGAATGGACATTTTGGTTTACAGGCATGGAATTACATCTTCTTATCTGTAGCTTTGAAAATCGGACAAATATATTTCACAACTTCCGACATGGACCTGACGCTGTCAACAGCCCACAAGGAAGAGAGATGGAAATGGGTGGATGAAAGCTTTGTAAAAGAAGCTGAAGTAATATATCGTTGGCTGTTAAAGAATCCAAGGGACAAAGACAAAGTCCTATGCTGCTCCTTCGAGTATCTGCTGTCACATGTAAAAGACACCCCCACATCCCCTCTTGTCCCTAGGTTCGACGATAGTCCTTATTTGAAAAAATATTTGGGCAAAGACTACGACATTATTATCCAAGGCTATTAGAGTTGTGATAGTATTGTTCTATGGAAAAAAACAAGGACAATAAAAAGAATATAAAACTACAGAAAAAGCCAAACGCTTTTTTTTATTATACAGTCGGAATCCCATTCTCTCTAATGGTCAGGGCGCAGTTTAATCTCCATACCAAAGGTGAAAAACCAAAAGGCCCCGCCATTATTCTTAGCAATCATACATCAAACCATGACTATAAATTCATCGCCTCAGCCATGTGGCCTCGACGTATAACATTCGTAGCCACCTACCATTGGTTCACCTTCAAATCCCTTGGTTTCTGGCTGAGAACCATGGGTGCCATCCCGAAGTTCCAGTTCGCCACTGACATGGCCAGCATGAAGAAGATCAGATACACTTTGGACAAGAACAAAGGAATAGTATTCATCGCTCCTGAAGGAACTGTCTACGGAGGAGGAAAACTGGGTTTCATCTCTCCTTCCATAGCAAAGACCATCAAGATCTTCGGCGTCCCTGTCTATGCTTCCCTTATCCAGGGGGCGGGACTTGGCAGTGCAAAGTGGTCGACTCGTCCCCATAAAGGAAGGGTAGACGTAGAAACCTCCCTTATAATCTCAAAGGAAGAGACCAAGTCGCTTACAGTGGACGAGATAATGGAAAGGATCAACTCCTCCCTTGCCTACAATGAGTTTGAATACCAGAAAAAGACAGGTGTCCTGATCAAAGGTGATGATAAACTCGAAGGCTTCGACACTATGTTCTACAAGTGCCCTTGCTGTGAAAAAGAGTTTGGAATAGTGTCGAGAAACAACCAGGTCGAGTGCACAAAGTGTGGAACAAAGGCGGAGATTGACGATTCATTCCGTTTCCATTGGAATGGAGACAAAGAGTACTTCGACAACTACTCCCAGTGGTATGACTGGCAGCTTGAAAAGATGAAGGAAGAAGTATCGGATCCTGATTTCAAAATGGAAGAGCTTGTGGATTATGGTACGGATGAGCCGGGTATAGACAACTATGTCAAGGTTGGAAGAGGTGTAATGAAATTCACCCATTCCGGTTGGGATTACAAAGGAACTTTCAAAGGTGAAGAGATAACGGACCACGATGATGTGGAGAATGTATTCCTGGCTACTTTAAAAATAGGAAAACACTTTGAACTCCCATATAAAAACGGCCACTGCAGGGTCTTCTATCCAGTGGAAAACGGAAAGACCAGCATGAAGTGGCACTTGGCATCAAGGGCTATGAGCGAGCTCTTGGAAGAAAGGAAGAAAGAGAAAGAATAGAGAATCAAGGATGGTGGAATGTATTTTCATCATCCTTTCTTGAATAATAGTAATGACTTGACTCCTTGTTTATTCTCAAAGAGAAGACTTTCTCCAATATTCCTGAATCATAGACTGAAGATGGGGTATCTTCCATCACTACCCTGCCCTCGTCCATGACCACCATATTATCTGCCGTCTCCAAGGCCTGGATGATATCATGAAGCACTATTACTACGCACTTTCCTTCCTTCGCCAGTTTCTTGGCTTCATCGAGAAGCTTGAATTGCCTGGAGATATCAAGGAAGGTCGTGGGTTCATCAAATAAGAGCACATCAGTCTCCTGCACCAGGCACATTGCAATATAGACCTTCTGCCTCTCTCCACCGCTGAGGGATGAAACAAGCTGGTCTTTTTTATCTTCAATCCCCATTTTCCTTAAGGCATTCTCAACCTTGACGTAATCCTCCTCCCTATACTTTCTAGGATAACCTGTGTATGGGAAGCGGCCATGGAGAACCAAGGATGACACCCTTATATCACTTGTGTTTCTGCTTTGGGGCAAATATGCCACCCTTTTGGCGCTATCTGTCCTTGTAAGGGACAATAGGCTCACCCCATCCAAAAACACTTCCCCTTCTGTAGGAGCTATTATCCGTGATATCACCCTCAAGAGTGTGGATTTACCACACCCATTGGGGCCGACTATGGCTGTCACACCATTCATTGGTGCAGAGAAAGATACATTATGCAATACTCTCTTCTTATCATAGGAAGCACTGATGCCGTTTACAACAAGACCCTTGTTCATCTTTTACCTCTTATGACCATATACAGGAAAACAGGCCCACCGATAAGGGCAAGAATAACTCCCACAGGCACTTCATATGGAGAAAATACTATTCTGGAAAGTGTATCGCAGATAGTGACAAAACCCGCCCCATAGATAGCTGACAGGGGAAGATAATATGAACTGTCACCTTTGATCATCCATTTGACGCCATTGGGTATCAGCAACCCTATAAACCCCATAAGACCGGCAAAGCTTACTGCAGCTCCTGCAAGAATGGAGGAAAGTACTATGAAGACCAGTCTCATTCTCTTTGTGTCCATACCCAAGGAAGATGCCTCCTCATCTCCCAAGGACAATACCTCCAAGTCCTTTGAAAACCCAAAGGAGAGTATTGAAGCAATTACTATAAGAGCCACCGCCGGCATAAGTCGAGGTAAGGATACAGAGGAAAATCCTCCCACCTTGAAGTCTCCGCTCATAGCCGTCTCCTTGGGATAGAGGGTGCAGAGGACATCGCTCAATGCACCGAAAATGTAATTCAATGATACTCCCGCAAGAAGAAGAGTGGATCTCCCTGCCCTTATCTTCCGACTCAGCAATACTACGATCAAGGAAGAAATCAGGGCTCCAGAAAAGGCAGATAACGATATTGTCCAGGGCGAAACTGATCCCAGTACAAAGGCAACCACCACCATCAGCCCTGCCCCCGAGTTGACGCCTATTATTCCAGGAGCCGCAAGCCTATTTCCCAGAACGCTTTGAAGCATAGCTCCAGAAAGGGCCAGGGCAAAGCCGGAGGCAAGGGAAGCCAAAGTCCTGGGAAGACGGGAGTAGATGAATATACTTGTTTCTGTAGTCTTCTCCCCCTTCAAAAGAGCTGATAAAAGGGAAGCTGTATTTATTCCCACAGAGCCTAAAAGAAGGGAAAGAAACATGGAAACGGTAAGAAACAAGAATCCATAACAGAGAAAAGGCAGATTATTTCTCTTCATAAAGAAGTATCTCCTGAAGCTTTCTATAGGCTTCACCCCATCTATGGTTTGGCTTAAGGTTATACAACTCCTTCTCCATAAAATAGACTCTGCCTTCCTTTACTGCATCCAGTTCATTCCATAAAGGGTGGTCAACAAAGTATGCCTCCACAAACTTCATCATTCCCTCCATATCGTCACCCCTTTGGGTGATGAAGATATAATCAGGATTCTCCTGAAGGATGTATTCAATACTGAGATTCTCCAACAGGGACGACTCCGAGTCTGCAATGTTTATGCATCCCAAGTCCCTCAGCATACATCCCATTACACTGGAAGAACTGTTTTTGGCCTTCAGATACTGAGTGGACGCCAGAAGGCAGAGGACTTTCGGAGAATCCGTTCTGTTCTTGGAGAGTATTTCATCCACTTCACTCTTTACATCGCTTCCATATTTTTCATACAGGTCCTTTCGTCCCGTAATATCAGTAACAATACCAAAGAGATTAAGATAGTCGTTGAAATCAAAGACTTCAAAGTATGCAACGGGGATACCCATTTTATCCAAAGTATCGCACCAGGAGACATCCTGCCTGATATTTGGAGAAGCCAGGACGAAGTCAGGGTTGCTGGCAATAAGCTTTTCCATGGACAAAGCGTTGATCTTACCCAAATTGATGCAGTCTTCATCCAAATCCACATCCAGGTCATTCCATGCATCGTCGGGGCTGGCTACGACCTTTCCTCCCCCAAGAGTCCAGATTTGGGCGAAGCTTCCAATAAGCACAGCAGTCCTTTCCGCCTTCTCTACTGTTACAGTACGGCCCAAATCATCGGTAAAAACAAGGCCCCCCTTCTTTTCTTGTTGTCTGGAACAAGAAGAAAAGAGGAGAAGCACGCATAATAATGCAATATATGTTTTCTTTGACATAAACACCTCAAAATCCGCCTAAGCCCGATTAGTCGTTTTAATGCCCTTTCCCACTTCAGGTATGGCAGATTTCTCTCAGGTGTTGTTTCAGCAGGTGGCCCCGCCCTTTACATTCTTCTCAAGAACAGCTTTTTTGTCAAATGTGGAATTGAGAAGCTTGTCATTTACATAGTCAAAACCAAGTCTTTCTACAGTATCGGCAAATCTTTCGCCGGTGATTCCTTCATCCCTGAAAAGAAGAATTGCCTTCTCCACTACAGAAATGACTTCTTCTTCACTGGTCAGGATTCTGGAAAGCGGGAGACCATGGGCTATTTTCTTTCCCCAACGTCCGCCGATATATACCTTGAAGCCTGGAATATATTCCTGTGTAACTCCAAACGGACACTTTCCTCTACATCTGGAACAGTTGTTGCATTCATTTGGATCCACACGGAGTTTTCCATCCACCATCTTTGCGACCTTAATCGGGCAGCTCTTCTCCACCTGGCAGATTCTGCAGCCCTTACACTTGGAATAATCGAAGACAGGGACATTCTGTCCAACGATTCCAAGGTCGTTGAGGTTTGGCTTGACACAGTTGTTTGGGCAGCCACCCACAGCAATCTTGAACTTGTGGGGGAGAACTACGTCATGGTAGCCCACATAGAAGAGCTCATGGAGCTTCTCCGAAAGCCCGAAGGTATCACAAAGACCATACTGACATGTAGTTCCCTTACAGGATACTACAGGTCTGACCTTGCTTCCTGTTCCTCCTGTCGATAGTCCATGTTGGTTCACAAAGGCTATAAGGGAGTCTATATTCTCATATTTCACTCCCTGGATCTCCAGTGTAAGACGGGTGGTCATGGTGACTTCACCTGAGCCATACTTCTCTGCAGCCTCGGCAATGACCTTCTGCTCTTCGGAAGATATCTTTCCATTACGTGTTATGATTCTTACATTGAACACATCAGGGTATCTTTTATCCTGGAGGCAGCCCAGTCCTTTCACCCTCTTCACTTCATCCATAGGGATGGCACCCTCAAATCTGACCTTTACATCGTTGAGGTTGACACCTCCTTCAAGGCTCTTGGTATTTGTGAAACCCATTGCCTTAAGTTTATTCTGGACAAGATAGGACTTTCTTCCTCTTGCACAGACAAGAAGCAGCTTCTCATCTTTTGCAGTATTCCTGAAGGTTTCTTCGATTTTATCGAAGGCGACGAACTTTGCCCCTGGAATGGTGGGAGTATTGTTTACATCGATGACACTATATCCCTTTGCCTCGCCCATCATATATTCATATGGAGAGAAGCTATCAAGTACACCACGTATCTTGTTTTCCAATACATAGGAAGCCACCTGAAGAGGATTGAGGGCTGTGGAGAATGGAGGAGCATAGGAGAAATCCGCACTATCCAAGTCATTCAGCTTTGCACCCATTACTATTGCCACCACAGTAGAGTCTACGATTTTGTCTACATTTCCCTTTCCTGCCACTTGGACACCAAGTAGTCTAAGGCTCTTTTTGTCTGCAACAAGCTTGATTACAAAGTTTCCTGAGCCTGGATAATAGCCTGGCTTATCGTCAACCACAACAGATACGCACTCCGGATCGAAACCCTCCTGCTGTGCCTTTTCCATTGTAAGACCAGTGCGTCCGATGTTAAGTGAGGAGGAAGCTTTGATTACCGCTGTAGACAAACATCCTTTATACTCTTCATCTTCGCCGCTTAGGGCCTTGGCCAGTATTCTTCCCGTAATATTTGCAGTACTTCCCATGGCTGAGTAGCACTTCTTTCCTGTAAGCATGTTCTTTACGAGGGCGCAGTCTCCTACGGCATAGATGGAAGGGATGTTTGTCTCCATCTTGGAGTCTACAACAATCGCCCCCTTCTCCATCTCCAGACCTATGGATGATACAAACTCTGTATTGGGCTTTACTCCAAGGGCAAGAACAACAATATCCCCAGGGATATTTCCAATCTCTGTCTTTACGCCTTCAACCTTTCCCTCTCCATAAATCGAGCTTAGTTTTGCCCCGAGGATAATCTTCACCCCACTCTTCTGGATCTCTTTTTTTCCATAGAGGGCCATATCAGGATCCAGAAGCCCAGGGAGAATCTGGGATGCCATATCCACAACCGTTACATCCAAGCCCTTGGCCTTCAGGTTTTCAGCAACTTCCAAGCCAATAAAGCTGGCACCCACAACAACAGCCCGCTTTACACTTGCCTTTTCGCCATAGGCTCTTATGGCAACAGCATCATCTACACTTCTAAGAGTAAATACACCATCCAGCTTTATTCCATCCACCTCAGGCTTTATAGGAGAAGCGCCTGTCGCAATGATAAGTCTGTCGTAAGAAACCGAGTCACCGTTTTTGAAAGAGACTACTTTCTTGTCTTTATCGACGGATACAGCCTCCATCTCTGTCTTCACTTCCACACCTGTAAGGGATGAATACTTTTCAGGTGTATTCACCACAAGGCTCTCCCTCTCTTCAATGGCGCCACCTATATAATATGGAAGACCACAACCTGCGTAGGATATTTCCTTTTCCTTTGTGTATATGGTCACTTCGTTGTTTATATCTTCTCTCTTCAGCTTTGCTGCTGTCTTAGTTCCTGCGGCTACTCCACCTAGTACAATATATTTCATGGTAAGCCCTCCAAGAAAAGGATAATGCCCAAATGGAGCTTTGAACAGAAGTAATGAGTGTTTGAATTGGAATAATTACCAAAAACAAGTTTTTGTTTCCGTTGTATTGTCTTCCGTATTATATTCTTTGCAGAATGAAAACCTTGAGAATTGTTGATCTTGAAGATTTTGACAGGGCTTCCTATGCCTCCATAGGCATGGAGTTGTATAATAGTCTGAAGTCTCCCTACTGCTCAAAGATAGAGTTTTTTGACGACGGCTCCGTTTTTTTGCGTCTGAGGGCGGAAAGAAAGGACATTAACTCCATCCCTCTCTTTGTCATAGGAATATATGAGAATAAGGATGAAATCATAATTATCAAGGCTTTAGGAGACTTTTCCAAGGAGGAGAGCAGCATTGAAGGAAAATCCTTCTCTTCCATCTATGAGATCTTCTCCTTTCTCCTCTATTCCCTTATAAAGAATGACCCGGAGTTCCTCTCTTTAATGGAGAAGGAAGCCGAAGCCATGGAGGAAAAGATTCTGGAAGGCATAGACTCCAACTTCTTCCCTCTTTTGACAAAGAGAAAGAGGATTGTTTCCAAGTTCGAGGCCTTCTATCTCGATATGTTGTCGATACTGGACGAAATCGAAGAGACAAAAGGCCCGGAGAAGAGAGTCTTGGAGCAGAAGCTGTCAAGGCTTCAGGTATATGCAGAAAGGATATCCAGTAACATAAGCGAAATAAGAAGCGAAGGTGAAAGCCTACAGTTGGACAGAGAAAACAAGACTATGGAGTTTTTGACGGTGATCACCACCATATTCCTTCCACTTTCCCTTCTTACAGGCTGGTATGGCATGAACTGGAAGGGAATGAAGGAATTGGATTGGGAGTGGGGATACATTGCCTTTATAGCCGTTGCCATTGTTGTCGTGGCACTAGAATTGTCTTTCTTTATCAAACGAGGCTTCTTTTCCAAGAAAAGGAAGGGAAAGGGCGGTAAGAAATAAAAACGGTCAAGTTTCCCTGACCATCACGTCAATTTCTTACAAAGGCTGCTACAACCTTTATTTCTCCGCCATTGCTTCTGCCCCTGTATCTCTTTACAGAAGAAGGTATGATGAAGGACTCTGCATAGTGCACTTCAAAAGGCGGGAAGGAGCCATCCAAGCTTTCTATCAAGGCGCTTTTTCCTTCCACCAGATTCAACTGCTGGACGCTATCCGTCATCTCAACGTCAAAGAATGTGGATGTGGTGTATCTCTCGGTTTCAATGAACTCAAGTTCATGAAGTCCTGTCACCTCTTTTTTGTAATCATCTTTTTCTTCCAGGGTCTTAATGTTGTTTACTATGTTTTCCATTACCCAGGATGTAGTTCTCTTCCACTCGATATTCTTCATTCCATGGTCGATGTGGATAGGCCTAGGAAGCCCGTCCAGGCCTACCCTTCCCCAGTCCCACAGTTTAAAGGTAAAGATATAAGGAGTGGCACTTATCTCAAGGACCATGGCATTCTTTCCAGAGCAGTGTACCGTTCCTGCAGGTATCAGAATGTGGTCGTGTTTCTTTACAGGCACTTTGTTTACATATTTCTCTGCATCGAAGATAATCTCCCCCTTCTCCGCAGATCTGAGATCCCTTTCCATGGCTTCTTTATCAACACCTTCCTTCAGGCCTATATAGACACACGCATCATCCTCTGCATCAAGAATGTAGTAGCTTTCGTCCTGTGTATAATGCATACCGAAGGTCTTCTGGATGTACTCTGTACGGGGATGGACCTGCAAAGATAGATTCTGTCCATCCATAGTATCCAGGAAGTCGAATCTTATGGGGAATTCCCTGCCGAATCTTGCTACGTTCTTCTTTCCCAGCAGAGCATCGGATTCAAGAAGGATCATATCCATCATTGGAAATGAAATGGTTTCGCCATTGGACAGAGGAAAGTTTATGCTGTTTTCTTCCGGGACTCCGTCAAAAGACCAGGCATAGTTATCCGGTCCATCCGGAAGGGAGCAGACACTTCTCATCCACTGTCCTCCCCATACACCCGGATCAAAATATGGTTCCATTCTGAATGGCTTATTGGAGGCTTCTTTGAAAGCGGATCTGAAATCTTCCATTTTTATTGCCTTAGGTTTTTCCTCCAAGTTGGAGTCAACCATATAATCTATTTCATTCCATAGTGCATCCTTGTGCTTGTCCGCAATTCTCCATTCAATGAAGAAGCCTCTCTTATATTTTGTGAGAATAGGTGCGTCCGGATTATCACATAGCCAGTTTGAAAGGCCTTTTCTATATCTCAGCTGTATCTCCCATCTGTTGATATCGAAATAGAAGATGACGTCCCACTTGGTGACAAGAGATGCTCCTGTTCCGATTACAAATACGGTTTTTCCACTCTTCTCCACCCTTTCTTTCAAACCAAAGAGCTTCTCTTCATCAAAACAGTGGTTGATACTCTTACCTGTCATATATCCGAAGACTCTGTCTTTGGTTATATAGTCGCGGAAAATATCATCTAGTTTTTCATAAGAATACAACGCTTCGGAGACTCCAATCACTTCTGCGTTTTCATACATCCTTTCTATTTTTTCCTTCACCTGGCTCTCTTCCACACCAGGATATAGATCCATGACAAAGACTCTTTTTCCTTTCCCGATGTTTTCATCAATCACCTGAGAAATACCATCCCAGCCCACATAGGCTTCAAGTTTGCTTTTCACTAAAGTCACAGGCTTTGTCACATAGTTACCATAGGATCTGTAAGTTTTCATAATTCTCTCTTTTTTTATAATTCAACTGTGTATTTATATTTGTCCGCCCTATACCAGCAGAGTGTATATTCAAAGATTTCCCTGTCTTTTACGTAACTGATTCGTGTTCTTTTCAATAAAGGAGAAGACGCCTTCACTCCCAGGAGCCTAGATATTTCCTTATCTCCGGCAACAGCCTCAAAGGTGTCTTTTGCACCAGTTATCACAATGTTCTTTTCTCTTCCCAGATACTCGTAGAGGGACATGTCATATAGCCCTTCCTTGCACTCGAGATCCCATTCTTTCGATATATACGTTATGGAATAGACCACAGGAAGAGAGTCGGCGCATCTTACTCTTTCCAGCACAAAACACTTCTCTCCCCTCTCTATACCCAGTTCATCTGATATCTCTGAAGGAGGAACCGACAATGAGCACTTGCTCTCTTTTGTAGTCATGATCATTCCATGTTCCTTCATTTCTTCAGAGAAGGATTTTACTGAAGACAGTTTTTCATCAATCTTGTCTTTTACCACTACAGTTCCAATTCCAGGATGGGCTTCAACCAGCCCGGAGGAACGAAGATTAGAGAGTGCCTGCCTTACTGTAATACGACTGACACCATATTCATCTATAAGTTCCCTTTCACAAGGAAAGATATCTCCGTTTTTGAACTCACCATTGTTTATCCTCTCTTTAAGAATCACTTCCAGTTGGTGATACAAAGGAAGATTACCCTGTCCTTTCTTCAATGTTTTACCCATATATTTCTCCGAATCTCTTAAATAACCCGCTTAATACATATCTGCTGGTTTCTTCTGTAACCGAGAGTTTTGTTCCACTCTTCTCAAGTTCTTCTTTCATTCTTGGAGAGAAATACTTCCAAGCCTGGGATATCTTTCCACCGAATACAACTCTATCCGGCTTGAATTGTAAGATGAAGGGAATCATCGCCTCTTTTATAACATCTCCAAATTCCAGCCATAGAGCAATGGCTATTTCATCTCCGCTCTCCGCCATATCAAAGAGAGTCTTTCCATCAATACTGGTGTTGAAATACTATTCTGATAACCTTTTTATTCCTTTTGAAGACACCCAATCTTCTATTGTTTCTCCCCTGAAGGGAATGTTGTAGATCCAGCCGTTTTCAGGTACACCTTTATACTCTTTTCCTACACATTTACCCTCTGCATAGAACGAAGAGCCGGCTCCTGTTCCTATAAGAAGGGCTATGATTCTTTCGTTCTCTATATCGCCCTCTCTGGCATATCCAGTCAGAAAAGCCGCTACATCGTGTAGAAAGACATATTTCATGTCATCTCTTTTCAGTCTTTTGTTTATGTTTTCAGCGACAGCAAGGCCATAGATCGAGTGATATTTTCCCAGTCCATCCATTAGGCTTACGCCTTTTTCATAGTCGAAGGGGCCAGGCCAAGCCATGCCTATACCCTTTACGTTTTCTTCTTTCTCTATGATTTGGGAAAAGAAGGAAAACACTTCCTCTTTTCCTTTCCTGCTGGGAGAAGGTAAATCGGATATAGGAGATATCAACACACCCTTTTTGTTAAGTGTTCCATACTTAATTCCTGTGCCACCTACATCAAACATTATATAGCGTTCCACATCGATGCCCTTTTGTTTTTGCCTTTATTTGATATAATGTTATAACATTATGATGTATTATCAATAAGATCTTCCAATCATAATTTCTAGGCAGTGATTATACTGTCCACTGTCCAACCTATCTTTTTGGCTTGATCATAATCATTGTGAATGTCAACTATTCCTAAATTATAGTTATATAGAGTCGCAACTAAACAAGAAAAGACTACACACAAATAATAGCGACACCCCCTCTCTTTTTTTGGATTGATGGCTTCACTTATTATAAACTGAAATCCATCAGTTCACCTGACACCATGGATCTCAACGCTGAAAGATACCGGATACATTCATCTATTGCTTCAGCCATTTCAATGAATTCCTTATGATCATTTAGAGT
>JALFRH010000114.1 GCA_022785155.1 Spirochaetales bacterium | reverse complement strand
CATATTGTTTTTCAGCACCAAAGGAAGGAAGAACGTTTTCCAGATCTTCTCCTTCAACCCAGTCAAGGAGCATATAGAAATGCTTTCCATCTTCAGTGACACCGGATTCAATTGGAGAAGAAGTCGGAAAGGAAAGGGAGGAAAAGAGTTTCAAGATTTCATACTCTTTCTATTTTTCTTCCCGCTTATCTATAGGAGAGAGCCTCAATAGATACTTTCTGCCTCCTCTGTCTTTTAAGAGATACTTATTGTCAGAGGACCAGCCCTTCTCTATTTTTCGACATTCCATTACTTCTATTGATTTCATTGTATTCACCATATACTTGTCTTTTTCCCTTAAGGATTCTTTATCAAAAATAAACGAAAGGAAACCTGATCTGCTTTGTAATATTCCAAATCATCAAATTCTGCAGTTTATTCCTATTTTGAAGGCAGAAAGTGAATCACCCGCAGTTTTTTCCTGCGGGCGAGATAAGATGAACAATCATATCATTTGATCAGAGTGAAGTTCCTTATTACACCACCAAGGGTATTTGCAACTGTGGACATACTCTTTATGAAGATATCAAGGGCGACACCTACCACATCCTTTCTTGTGTCACCGACAGTGTCGCCGACAACAGCGGCTTTATGGGCTGCACTACCCTTGGAGTGGCCCTCAAGCCTCTCTTCTTCGATGAACTTCTTGGCATTATCGAAGGCACCACCACTATTACCCATGAATATGGCTCTAGGAATTGCAACGATTGTAGCTCCTACAAGTAAGCCTCCAATAAACTCTACACCGAACAACAAGCCTCCGATTACTGGGATGACGAGAGCCAGGATGGATGGGAAGAGCATCTTTCTCAAGGCTTCTTCTGTGGCTGTCTTGATCATTGTGTTGTAATCAGGTTTGACCTTACCTTCCAATACCCCTGGAATAGATAATAGCTTATCGCCGTCATCCGCCATCTTCTTTGCTGAATCTATGGTGTTGTCTGTCAAGATAGCTGAGAAATACTCCACCAAAGCGCCTCCAAGGATTCCTCCTGCAACAACCACAAAAGAAGCAAAGTTAAGGATAGGTTCCCCTGTTGAATATGAGCCTACATAAGCTACGATCAAAGATACTGTAGCGAAGGCTGCAGAGCCAATGGCAAAACCCTTGCCTATAGCTGCTGTGGTATTACCTACAGCATCCAGCTTATCTGTTATTATTCTGACTTCATGAGGCAGATGGCAAGACTCAGCTAGTCCTCCGGCATTGTCTGCAATAGGACCGAAGGCATCGATGGATACTGTTGTGCCTACAAAGGAGAGCATTCCCAAGGAAGCCAAGGCTATTCCATATGTTCCACAGAGTTTACCTGAAATGAAAAGGGAAATTGCAATGAACAATACCGGCAACAGGCAGCTTCTGCTACCGATGGCATCTCCCTTTGTTATTACAAAGGCCTCGCCTTCTGTAGCCATACCTGCCAATATCTGTGTGGGTTTATAGTCGGTACTAGTGTAATACTCCGTTATCATACCGATGGCTACACCGGAAATGATGCCAAGGACTGCACTTACCCAAGGAGAAGCCCAACCAAGAACAAAGGTTGAAGGTAGCTCCACCTTTGAGAAAAGCATGAAACTGGTCAATAGGCCCAGAACCAGAGTAAAGAATGCTGAAATATAAGTTGCAGAATTCAACTCTTTACTTGGGTTATCCCCCATCTTCTTTTTCTGGACAATGAAGAGAGCCAACAGACAACCCAATAGTCCACCTCCAGCAAGGATCACAGGATACATCATGGCACTATCGAAGGCAGAAGAAGACAAAGAACCGGATTTAAAGAGAGTCGAGGCGATAAGAATACCTGCCGCCGTAGTTGCAACGAATGATTCAAGAAGGTCTGAACAGTTTCCTGCAATATCATTGACGTTGTCGCCGATAAAGTCTGCAATAACGTTGGGCACCCTGCTGTCGTCTTCAGGAAGATCATGTCTGATCTTTGCCAGGATATCCGATGAGATATCAGCGGCCTTGGTATAGTTACCTCCTGCAACACGATTGAACATTGCAACAAGAGAGCATCCCAGTGAGTATGTGGTGATGCGCATTGTAGAAGGATTACACTTCAAAGAAAGAAGGAAACCTGATCCAGTTGCATCATGTTCAATACCCCAAATGAATAGAATGGCCACAAGTCCCAAGAGGCCGAAAGCCTGGACTGAAAGCCCTGCAACGGAACCTCCACAAAGGGCGACCTTCACAGTCTCACCTATGGAAAGACTCTCCCTGGCCTTATTGGATGTCCTGACATTGGCGTAAGTGGCACTCTTCATTCCTGTAACACAAGCAGCACTGGATGCTATTGCACCTAAAATAAGGGTGATGCCTGAAGTCTTCTCCACAAAGAGAGAGAATATCAAGGCTACAACCAATACCACGATGAAGATCGTCTTATACTCTGTCTTCATGAAAGTATTTGCGCCGCTACGAATAATTCCAGCCATTTCAACCATTTCATCAGTTCCTTCTTTCAAGAACTTGATTTTTCTATAGTTGAAAAATACATAAACCAAAGCAAGGATTATTACTCCCAGCACTATTGCCCATAGAGTTCCCATAGATTCCTCCTGTTTTTGTTTATAGTAGCATATGTTTTTCTTATGGCAATATAAATTTTTAGAATTTTATTGAGGTTTACATAAAGGAAATAGATTTTTATCGATTTAAACGATAATATTTCTATCAAGTAATATAATACTTTCATTTACTTGTCTGTACTTCATGGAATTAAAACTAATAATGGAAGAATTCTTTCCACCCCATCCCTCACCCCCTTCTTTCCTTGACTCGTAAAGATACATTCCATGTATTTGTAGTTGTATCTGATACAAATACAACAATATTTCAAGGAAGAAAGAATGGATACAAAGTTTTCTGTAGCCGTACACTCTTTGGTTCTCATATCAGAGTCGAAAGTACCAATTAATTCAAACAAAATAGCATTAAGTGTAGGCACCAATGCCAGCTATATACGAAAGATTCTATCCCTGTTGAAAAAAGCAGGAATCATCCAAAGCCACAGAGGGACAGGAGCATATGTACTGAAAACAACTCCAGATGAATTGACACTTCTCCGTATTTACAAAAGTGTCATGGACAACGGGGAAATACACCTTCTTGATATCCATCAAAACCCCAATGACCAGTGCATTGTAGGTAAGCACATAAAACCAGTTCTGGGATCCATGTTCAACAAAATGGAGGAGGCTTTCATACGTCAGCTGTCCATTATGACCCTCAGAGACTGTATAAACGAAATCAAAAAACAAATCCAATAGAACTATAGATAAAGGAAAAAGATATGAAAACAGTAGAAATCATTTTCAGCCCTACAGGTGGAACAGAAAAGGTCGCTTCCATCTTTTCCCACAGTTGGTCAAGCCATCCTACTGTAATCGACCTGACAGATCCAAGGAAAGACTTCTCTCTTACATCAATCAATAAAGAGGACATGGTTTTGATCGCCATGCCGTCCTTTGGTGGAAGAGCTCCTGCCGTCGCCATTGAAAGACTGAGGAAAATCAAGGGAAACGGTGCCAAGTGCACTCTTGTAGCCGTATATGGAAACAGAGCCTATGAAGATACCCTTGTCGAGATGGAAGATGCAGCAAAAGAGTGTGGCTTTTCCATTGTTGCAGCCATATCCAGCGTTGCAGAGCATTCCATCATCCATGAATATGCTGCAGGAAGACCGGACGAGGATGACAAGAAGGAACTATATCCTTTGCAGAGAGAATCATTTCCAAGGAAAATGGGTGCCCCTCCATTCCTGGTAACCGTCCATATAAAAAAAGCGGAGCCGGCCTTGTACCAAAGCCTACCAAAGAGTGTACAAAGTGCTCCCTTTGTGCCCAACTCTGTCCTGTGGAGGCAATAGACACAATAGATTTCACTGCAGACCCAAAGAAGTGTATTTCTTGTATGCGCTGCGTGACAAAGTGTCCTTCAGGCTCAAGAAAACCCAATGGATTAATGGTTTCAATTGCTGCTCTTGCCATTCAAAAGGCATGTTCTGTGAGAAAAGAAAACGAACTCTTTATTTAAATGAGGAACAAACCACGAAGGCCGCCCAAATATAGAGATATAGTAAATAGATAATGGTCAAGATAAGTGACATCCCTATCCTACTGTGAGGGAAGGCAAAGTATTGGTCAGAGTAAAGGCTGCAGCATTCAACCCTGTCGATATTCTGAACCTCAAAGGAAGCGTACGTTTGATCCAAGACTACAAGATGCCTCTTACCCTGGGTAACGAATGCTCTGGTGTGGTGGAAAAGATAGGTAGCAAAGTAAAGAGATTCCACCTTGGAGACAAAGTATATTCCCGTGTTCCAATAGAAACGCTGGGAGCCTTTGCCGAGTTTGTATCCATGAAGGAAAGCGCTCTTGCCCACATGGCTCATGGCTTGGACTACGACACAGCTGCAGCCACTCCCCTTACAGGCCTTACTGCCTATGAAGCCATAACAGAAGAGCTGAAGGCGAAGCCAGGGGAGAGCCTCTTTATCCCTGGAGGCTCAGGCAGTTTCGGGCAAATGGCTGTTCCTATTTTGAGTGTAGTAGTATTTGGAAACAAATGGGCAAAAGAAACCATTACAGCCCTTGAAGCAGAGAGATACATTGTCTATACAGAAGAAAACTATGAAGAAGTCCTCCCCCCTCTCGATTATGTCATAGATACATTGGGAGAAAGTGAGTTTGAAAAAGAACTCTCTATTCTAAGAAAAGGAGGAAGGTGTCTGGTAGCAGAAAAATAATCCCTGAAGCCATTTGTCGACCTCAGGGACGCT
>JALFRH010000084.1 GCA_022785155.1 Spirochaetales bacterium | reverse complement strand
CACCTTGATAAGTTCCAGGTCATGTAGCTCTTTTGGGAGATTTATAAGATGCATGGAAAAGGGCTGTCTTTAACTCTTCTGACAGCCCGGGAAGTTCAGATGGCAAGAATTGCATTTACTCTCTCAAGAGGCATTCTTATGCCTTTGGAGATTTCTTCTGGAGTCGCTCCCAAAGAAAGCATAAACTTGACATGAGCAATATCTTTTTCCTCTAATTGTTTATTGCTTTCCTCAAGCTTCTTATCTATCTCTTCCAATTTCTTATCTTTTTCCTCAAGCTTCCTGTCTATTTCCTTTAGTTTCTTCTCGTACTTCTTCTCATACTTCTTTTCATGTTCCTTCACAAGCTTCTTCGCCATCGACTTTATAAATCTCTCTTCCTCTATGCACATACGCTTCTCCTCTTCGTTGGTGAAAACTTCCTTCATTCTCTCCCTGACGCTTTCGTTTTTGATATCTTTTTCATTACTCGCCAACAGGTCTCTGGATATCTCACCAAGCTCGTCGTCTCTTTCAGATAGCTTTTTCAGGTTCAACAATATGATAATACCGTTGGCCACTTCTGGAAAGGCTCTTTCATCCATGCCATCTTCATGATAGTCGGGCTTCATGCTGTAGACTATCATCTCCTTGTCCCTAAATCCGTTCCACACCTTACTTCTTCCATTCTTTATGTTGAAGAAGACGATGACATAGCATTTCTTTCGGCCATATTGGTAACGCTGTATGTCCCTGATTCCATCCCACCTGAAAAATGCCACTTCCTTCACATTCCCGTTCCAGTTCTGGATCTCCACCATACCCCTTCTTCCTCCCGATATATCAAGATCTATGTCAGCTATCCTCTCCCTTTCGTCCTTCTGGTATCCATGCTTCTGTGTGCTGATACTCTTCACCTTTACTTTTTCACCAAGAATATAGGACAAGAACACTTCAAGGATATGACAGGTCTCAGGAGTCTTGTCCCTGAAGAATCTACGGCTTTTCAAGTCAGAAACAAGAGGCATTTTCCTTATGCGCTTCATGATTTCCGGTCGCATTGTCATAATCATTATTTCTCCTATACCTCTATAACGTGTTTTTGATTCATTTCTGACAAAAAGATGGATGTCTGTGTATATGGAAGATGTAGGAGCTTGACTATACTTGGATGCCTTTATAGGGAAGGGAAGTGGAGGGCCTTTAGCCTGCAGCTAAAGGAAATGAAGGCTGATAAGTAGGAGATTAATAGGACTTTGTCCATCAATATAAGGGGGTGTTCGGAGATGGTAGAAATACTTGTCTTTCAGAAAAAAAGAGGAGGAGTGTTTCTTCTCCTCCTGATTTAATAAGCCAGATTGTTTCATACAAAATCGGCAAAGATACCCTCTGAGGCTCTTCTCAAATCCTCAGGCTTTAGTAGGAGCTGGTATCCTCTTTCTCCTGCAGATACAAAAATCGTATCTTCCAAGAGAGCCGTCTCTTCTATGAAAGTAGGATATTTTTTTATCATGCCCAAGGGAGAGCAGCCTCCACGGATATATCCTGTATACTTTCTGAGCTCTTCCATCTTCAATAGATCTATATCCTTGCTGTTTGTCAGGGCCCTTGCCTTTTTCAAGGATATTGAGAAATCTGCAGGAAGACAGAATACAAAGAGCTTGTTGTCGTTATTCTTCATGACAATAGTCTTGAATACTCTCTCCGTGTCCAGTCCCATGCTTTCTGCAGCATGTACTGCATCCAAGTGTTCTTCGTCCCAGCTGTATTGCCTTACTTCGTATTCGATAGAGAGGGAATCCAGTATTCTCATGGCGTTGGTTTTTACATTATTGCTTTTCATTTTGATTCCTTTATTTTTTTTGCTTCCTTAAGGGCATTCTTGATATGGAAAAAAGCAAAGATGATGCAAAGTAGGAGAGCAAGCATATTATTAAGATACAGTGAAGTAAAAACAAAGAAAAGGACTGGGAATATGGCAAGAGGCACAGGAATGAAGAACAAGGAAGAGAAGCGGTCTTCATCCCTCTTGCCGTTCTTGAAGTATCTGAACCAAGTAAGGTAATAGAGGAGAAGGAAGACAACGGCAACCATCAAATAGATGAGGCTTCCTTTCTCTTGGGAAGAGAATGCCACAAGGAAGAAGATGAAGAAATCTCTGGAAAGATCTTCTCCATTCATATGGGTTTCCTTTCTATCTCCTTCCAGCTGTTCCTTTGGAGCCAGGATCATATAAATAAAATTAGGCAACATTGCAGCTATAAACGCAATGATTCCTGGTACAGATATGGCTAAGGTTAAATTACTCATATAACTATAATATCACTTTTATGCAGTTTCTTTCTACATAAGTAATTCTGCTACAAAAACCATATAAATAAAATAATGGTAAAAGTTGAAATTTTTCCTTTACAGCCACCAACTCTCAATGTATTCTCAATTCATAAACGCGCATAAGTCTATATTTCTTAGTGTCCCCTTTGGTTTTTCCAGGGGACTTTCTTTAGGAGAAAGAACCATGATCAATGTTGGAAATGATTGGCAGGAGACATTCGATATAGAACAGGAAAAGCCTTACTACAAGGCACTTCGTTCCTTCCTTATATCAGAATACAGAGCTTATGAAGTATTTCCTCCCATGGATGAAATCTTCTATGCCTTTAAGCTTACTCCCCTTGAAAAAACCAAGGTTGTACTTGTAGGTCAAGACCCATACCACGAAGAGGGGCAGGCTATGGGGTTGAGCTTCAGTGTAAGGGAAGGGACAATTGAGCCTCCATCACTTAGAAATATAAAGGAAGAACTTAGAAACGAGGGTCTCTTGAATGAACCTTGGTCCTCAGACCTCACCCGTTGGGCGAAGCAAGGAGTGCTGCTGTTGAACAGCACCCTTACGGTCAGGGCCCATCAGGCTGCTTCCCATCAAGGAAAAGGCTGGGAAACTTTTACAGACAACGCAATAAAGATATTGAATGCAGATCCCAATCCAAAAGTCTTTCTTCTATGGGGAAGTTATGCAAGAAGCAAAAAGGTCATGGTGACCAATCCCATACACTGCATCCTTGAATCTGCACACCCAAGTCCACTGAGCGCTTACAGAGGCTTCTTTGGAAACGGACACTTCAGAAAAGCAAATGAATTTCTTGTATCCAAGGGGATGGAACCTATTTTATGGTGATTTTTCTCTTCTCTACAAATACCTTTCGTTAATATTCTTTTCAAAAAACATATAATGGAGGAAAAGGAGAGGATAGAATGGCACTTCATGTATTGGACGAAGCCAATAAATGTCTTGGATGTAAGAAACCTCTTTGTCAGGAGGGCTGTCCTATAAAGACAAATATTCCTGAAGCAATAAGGTTGTTGAAGGGAGGAAAGCTTGATGAAGCCGGCAAAATGCTCTTTGAAAACAACCCTCTGACAACAGTATGTTCCATAGTATGCAACCATGAGAGACAGTGTGAGGGACACTGCATAAGAAATAAGATGAAGACCCATGATCCCGTACACTTCTCTGTCATCGAGGATTATATATCAACCACCTATGCCAACAAAATGGTAAAAGGACCTGCCCCTAAAAATGGCAAAAGAGTTGCAATCGTGGGCTCTGGTCCTGCAGGTCTTACAATAGCGGTTCTTCTTGCCCGTTGGGGTTATGATATTACCATATTTGAAGCCCGTGACAAAATCGGGGGAGTAATGAGGTATGGTATCCCCTCATTCCGTCTCCCTGACAGAGTCTTGGATGATTTCCAGTATAGACACCTTGAACTTAAGGATATAAAGGTAAGGACCCATACCACAATTGGCCGTACCATAACCATCGATGACCTTTTCAGGGACGGTTATGACAGTGTATTCATCGGTGCAGGACTAAGAAAGCCATCTGCAATGCATATAAAGGGTGAGAGCCTTGGTAATGTTGTCTTTGCCATAGATTATCTTGGAAACAGCAAAGCCTTTAATCTTGGAGATAGCGTCGCTGTAATAGGTGTAGGTAACTCTGCAATGGACTGTGCAAGAACAGCCATCAGAAACGGAGCCAGACACGTTGTGTGCTACTCCCGTTCCGATGAAAACCATGTGCAGGCTTCAAGTTATGAGTATTCATATGCAAAGATTGAAGGCGTTGATTTCAGATTCAACAAAATACCTCTTGAGATAAGAGACAAGGGTATGATCTGTATGGACTCATTGACCAAAGAAGACGGCAGCATCGAGAAAGTGGAGGGCAGCGAGAAGTTCTATCCTCATACAGGAGTAATCGTAGCCATAGGACAATCTGCAGAGAGTACTCTCATTAAGACTACAGAGGGCCTTGATACCACTAATTCAGGACTATTATCTGTAGATTCCACCGGTAAAACATCCAGAGCAGGAGTATATGCCGGCGGAGATGCTGTAAATGGAGCACGAACTGTAGTTGAGGCTGTTGCCATGGCAAAGCGTGTTGCAGTAAGTATGGATGAATATATGAAGTCTCTTCCAGAGAAAGAAGAAAACGATCCATATAAGAATATCCCTGTATTCGACGAGCCTGTTGTCGATGCCTTCGGCGAGCAGGTCTTGGGTGGAAGTGAAGCGTAACGCTACTTCAAAGCTATTATAAAATGCCCCAAAGCGGGGCATTTTGTTTAGTTCCAATATCCTTTGTGCACTGCAGCGGCTTCTTCTTCCAGGGCAGGGAAAGGCCCTGTAACCTTAATGTCTTTCTGCCCATGGCTGAAGACTGTCCTGCAGTCAAGGCTGAAGGTAGGATTCTGTTCATTGGATCCCGTAAGCTCCAATAGCCTTTTTTCTGTCATTGCATATACAACGTGGCCGATATTTGCCCAATATATGGCACCTGCACACATTGCACATGGTTCGGCTGAAGTGTATAGAGTGCAGTTCCAAAGGAATGACTTTGGATATAGGACGGAGGCACGCTCTGCCAGAGTCGTCTCTGCATGTCCTGTACACTTTTTAGTGGTGATTTCGATATTCTCTTGTTCCAGGAGTATATTTCCTTCGCCGTCTACAAGTATGGCTCCAAAGGGTGTGTTTCCATTCTCTCTGCTTCTTTTTGAAACCTCTATGGCTCTCTTCAGGTAATATTCGTGACTTTCCATCATATTCTCATCTCCCTGTTGAATGGCTTGCCAAGTGCAGCCGGTCCAAGTTTGTTGGATTCCTTGTTGAATGCCAATACGACGATTACCAGTATATAAGGAAGCATCGTCAAGAATTCATAATACTGGAAGGACGGCACGAATATCTGGATCTGTGTCTGCAATACCTGGGCAAAGGTAAAGAGAAGAGCGCCCAGGAATATCTTCACTGGATGCCACTGACCAAAGTAAACGAGAGCTACTGCAATGAAGCCTCTTCCGTTTATGATTTCAGCAGTAAACATCTTTGCTTGGCATAGAGTCAGAAATGCTCCGGCAAAACCTGCCATAGCTCCACCAAGAGCCAAAGACTGGTATCTGACACGGGATACATTTATACCAAGGCTGTCTGCTGCCCTTGGGTGTGTTCCTACGGCTCTGACCTTCATTCCCCATGGGGTTTTGTAAATAATGAACCATGCAAGAGGAATCATGGCATAGCAGATATAGATGATTGGGTTATGGGTGAAAAGTATCGGTCCTATGACAGGTATCTTGGATAGCACAGGAATAGGATAGGCTGTAATACCTGTAATGGACTGGCTTCCTCCGATATAAGAGCGGAAGAAAGTTCCAGCCAACCCTACGCCGAACATTTGGAGACCTATTCCTGCAATACCTTGGGGAGCACGGAATGTAATTACGATTATACCAAAGAGGAGACCCATCAAGGCTCCTGCAGCCGCTCCAGCCAAAAGCCCCAGGAGGTTTATGCCGAAAGGAACAGTACCCGCTCCTCCATAGGAGAATGGAATCAGGAGGCCAAGGAAGGCTCCCATGGTCATTATACCTTCACATCCCAGGTTGAAGATGCCTGCTTTCTGGTTGAACATCTCCCCCATGGATGCAATCATCAAGGCAACAGAGAATCTAATGGTAAGTGTAAGAGTATTTAGAATCAGATCCATTGTTTACGCCTCCTTCCTGCTAAAGAACTTCTTTCTGAACTTTTCTTCCAAATATTTATTGGAAATGATCATCTGTACAGCAACGATAATGAGAATTATAAGGCCCTGTAATGCCTCTACCAGGTTTGGTGGAACGGAAGTCAGGATCTGCAGGTTCACCTGAGCATACAGAAGTATTCCGAAGAAGAATGCTGCAGGAATTATTCCTGCCGGGTGCAGGCCTCCGAAGAGTGCCACTACGATACCTGAGAAGCCATATCCTCCAGTTATTCCTTCCATAGCCCTGCCTTGGTTTCCCATAAGCTCTACGCTTCCTGCCATACCTGCACAAGCGCCGCTTATGATCATGGCGATGATCAAGTATCTGGATACGTTGATACCGCCATATTTTGCAGCTCTCTGGCTTGCTCCTGAGGCTCTCATTTTATATCCCCAGCTTGTTTTCCAAAGAAGGATATAGACCACAAGAGCCAGGACCAGGGCCAGGATTATTCCCTGGTGTACGGCAGCTCCTTTAAAGAGCTTATGGAGTACAGTGGACTCAGGGAGACGGGCGCTCATAGGCGTTCCTGTCTTCTCGTTGGGATCTATGAGAGGAACACGGATCATAAAGGCGTAGAACTGGGCTGCAGCATAGTTGAGCATAACTGTGGACAACAGTTCGCTTACATCAAGCTTTGCCTTCAGTATTCCGGGAATAAAGCCCCATATACCTCCTGCTATGGCCCCTACAAGAATTGCAATCGGAATTGCAATGACTCTAGGAAAAGAGGAAAGGGCGAAGGCTACGGCTGTAGTTGCAATTATACCCATGGCCATCTGTCCTTCGGCTCCGATATTGTTTATACCGCAACGGGAGGAAACGCAGATACCAAGGGCGATGATTGTAAGTGGAATCATTCTCACCAAGACTTCAGAGAATGTCCTGAAGTTGGAGAAAGGCATAGATATGATTATGGAATAAGTCTTAAATACGCTTTCCCCCGTAGCAAGGATCATTACAGCTCCTACCAGCAGGGCCACAAGGATAGCTATGAGTATTACGCTGACTTTGAATATGATTTTATGATTAAGCTTCATCGTTTACACCTGCCATCAAGATACCTAGTTTATCTGTAGTGGCTTCGGAGGCATCCATCATTTTCTGGTTTTTGCCTTTGAAGATTACAGCAATGCGATCTGAAAGGTTCATGATTTCTTCCAGTTCCTCACTGATAAGGAGAATTCCCACTCCCTTGTTCCTGAGATCCAATAATAATCTATGGATGAACTCTGCAGCTCCCATATCCAAGCCTCTGATAGGATAGACGCATACAAGGAACTTTGGTTTTCTGTCGATTTCCCTGGCAAGGATTACCTTCTGGATGTTTCCTCCGGAAAGGGAACCTGCAGCCACATGGATCGACGGGGATCTGATATCATAGTTTTCCCTTAAGAGCGATGCATATTTCTCTATATCCTTATCTTTCAGAATGTGGTGAAGTGAGAATCTATCATCACTGTCCTTAAGGATAATGTTCTCTTTTATAGACATGGAAGGGACAATGCCTTCTGTGTTCCTTTCTTCAGGAATATATCCCATGCCCTTCTTTATTACTTCCCTAGGCGAGAGGTTCTGTATTTCATCACCATAGAAAAGGATTTTTCCTCCATCTGTTTTCCTTATGCCGTTGATGGCTTCTGCAAGCTCTCTCTGACCGTTTCCGCTGACGCCTGCTAGTCCTACGATTTCTCCTTCCTTTACTTGGAGATCAAAGCCGTCCAGGGCATTGAAGCCTCTATCGGATTTGACCACAAGATTTTCAATGTATAGCGCCACCTTTCCGTCTCTTCTTTCTCCGCTGTTGGAAGCGATCTCAACTTCATGGCCTGTCATAAGGGCTGCAATTTCAGAAGGAGAATAATCTTCAGTCTTTCCGTTGAATACCACTCTTCCATGTCTAAGGATGGAGACTTTGTCTGAAAGTGCCTTCACTTCATTGAGCTTGTGGCTGATGAAGATGATGGAGAGCTCCTTGCTCATATTCTTCAATAGTACTATAAGTTCATCTGTTTCCTGAGGAGTAAGGGCCGATGTAGGCTCATCGAGGATAAGGAACTTTGCACCAAGGCAAAGTGTCTTTACAAGTTCAACTCTCTGTTGTTCCCCTACAGAAAGCTGCCATACAAAAGCATCTGGATCTACTTTAAGTCCATAATGATTTGATATTTCTTTGATTCTCTTTCTTACTTGGCCCAGATCTACTGTAAAGTGCCAGGAATCTTTCATTCCCAAGGCGATGTTTTCCAATACTGTCATGTTTGGAACCAACATATATTGCTGGTGTACCATGCCGATTCCATAAGCAAAGGCATCATTTGGAGTCTTGAATGATACTTTCTCACCATTGATGTACATTGCACCTTCATCTGCCTGATAAAGCCCCATTACAATGTTCATCAATGTTGTTTTACCTGCTCCGTTTTCTCCTACAAGGGCAAGTACTTCATGTTTTCCGACTGAAAGTGAAATATCGTCACAGGCAAGAACGCCAGGGAAACGTTTCGTAATATGTTCCAGTCTGAGTTCTTCGATTACCGTATTGTTTGGCATTTTCTTTCCTTGTTTCAAAAACGCCGGCCTTTTTTAACGGGCCGGCTTAATAATGATAGATTGTGGATATCAGAGTTTGCTGTAGTCCACTTCACTCCAATTAGCCAAAATGTTTGGAGTAGCCTGGAATTCAGCGATCTTGTCTTCAACTGCCTTCTTGATTTCAGGTGTAATCTTGTCAGCACACTTTGCTTCGTTCCATGCCCAGATGAATCCGCCGTTGTTGAAGTTCATTGGGAGACATTCGCCACCGAGAACTCCTTCTTCGAACTTCTCCACCAAGCCTACGACAACTGCCTTGTAGTTGTAAGCTGAAGCTGCGATACACTTATATCCTTCTTCGATATCGATCTGTGCAATATCCTGTCCAACCCACCAGATGTCTTTGTTTGGGAAGTCGGCAACTGCTCTGAGAGCACCGAGAGCCTGCTGTGATGAACCTGTAAGAACGTCGGCACCACCCTGGATGAATGCCATGGCGGCTTCACCGGACTTGACTGTGTCACCAAAGGATCCAATGTGTGTAACCTGAATCTTTGCACTTGGGTTTACTGCCTGTACACCAAGGACGAAGCCTCTGTTGTATCTGGCACTGTCTCCGCCATCGATTGGTCCTACCAGGGCGACTTTGTTGACCTTTGTTGTGAGACCGGCGACGATACCTGAGAGATAACCTGTCTCTTCAGACTGTGGCATGTAGGAGAATACGTTTGGAGCGATGACATCGGATGTTGTTCCGAAAGCAAACATTACGTCTGGGAATTCTTTGGCTGCATCTTCAACCTGAGCTCTGTACTGTGAGCCGTGGACAATGATGATGTTGTAGCCAAGGTTGACGTATGTTCTGATGGCTGTCATTGTGTCTGCCGGCTGTGTGTTTTCTACTGCCTTGTAATCTGCAATCTTGCCAGGCATCTCTTCCATTGCCTCGACGATGCCATCATGCATAGCCTGACACCATCCCTTGTCGTCAATTGTGCTGGATACGATAAGTGCTACCTTGATGTCGCTCTTTGCTTCCTCTTGGGAACCCTGAGCAAATACTGCTGTCATTGCAAGTGCGACAATCATCATAATTGCGAGAGCTTTTTTCATGTTTTCTTCTCCTTATTATTGGATGTGTAAATTATATGTAATTTAAAACAGTGAAATAAAGAAAAAAAATCGGTAAATAGTGCCAAATTTTTCAATATTTACGAAAAATCAAAAATCGATATGTATTTTTTTCTTTTTCCAATAATTTCTGTATCCACCAATTGAAGAAAGAATTTTCTTGAACATTTTGCTTGATTTTTCGAATATTTAAATCTTTATCGTCATTCCTGCTGAAAACTGAAAATCTCCACTATCTTTTGTTGTCTTGGTCAAATCCAAGGCAAATCTCAGGTCCATTTCCTTTACGTAGCGTATTTCCATTATTTCCCATTCTCCATAGAAGGAAAGAGTGTATCTTTTTGTGTCTTCTCCATAGGGGGTGGAGTCTTTTATATCTGGAACCTTCGAGTTATCGCCAGTGGTCGAGTGGGAAGTGAAGAATCCCATTTTCCCATGCAGCAAGTATTCTCCTCTTACTCCTATCTTCCATCCATTGTAGCTTTCCCAGGCACCTTCTCCTTCAATTACTATTGCGTCTCCTCCATAGGGGAAGCCGAAATAGTCGAAGAATAGGAAACGCTTGTAGTTTAAGTTTGTAGAGTAGCGCTGGAAAAGAAGGAAATCAGCGTTTTCCCTTCTATATAACTCAGGGGTTGTATAAGCTCCTTCTACATTATAGGTGAAGGTACCGTTCTTTATTCTCTTTGCACCCTCTATGCCTAGAGAAATGCCCCAGGCTGCCGCTTGGGTACTTGCCTCCGTAGGGGCGGTGGCCTGATCGAGGACAAACTGGCCGTATGTATTCACTCCCTTCATGGGTGAAAAGGAGAATGCGACATGGGCGATTGCATTCAACAGAGTGGAGTTGTTCAGATTATGGTAAAGTGTCGATGGATTTAGATAGTGAGGATCCACACTATCCGATACATACATTATATTTTCCGATAGCGTGAATGAAAGGGAAGGAACGGGCCTATAGGAAATGGCATGGGCTGAGAATAGCCTATAGATTCCGGATCCATCTGACATGACGTTGTTCGAAGTATCTGTATCGAAGTACTCTATTACAAACTCCAGTCCCAACTTATCTCCAAATAGCTTGAATCTAAGGTATTCCTGGTATTCCAAATGACTGTCGAATATAAATGAGCCTATGTGGGATTTGTTCCATTCCAGTTTATCTTTGGAGAGAGTAAGGAACCATCCATCTCCTCCTGTAGATATATAATTTCTGGTAGGCGTCTCTATATTCAACATGCTTATGTCTGGAAATGAGAACAGTAAAGCCTTGGAATAAAGATAAGACGATGTCACCATTGAGGCTGTTTCATCATCTATACTGACAATTGCTCCTACTCCAGAGTATTGAGGCATATCCTTTAATAGAGTCCATTCATCTTTGTATGTAGTCCTTCCCCAACTCAGGGAAAGGTTGGAATATAAATGGAACTTATCGAAGAAGTTTACATCCATTTCCCCCATAAGGAAGGCTTTTCTGTAATCAAAGCCATGGATCCAGCTTGATTCAAGGTTGTATTCCTCTTCATTACTATGGGCATAAAACTCAGGGGAAACTGAAAGGGAGAAGGAGATGTCTCCACCCTCTGAGGAGTGGGAGCCGTTCTCTTTCCTTGCTTTCTCCATTAGTTCCGCTGTCCTTTCTTCCACGGCCCTTCCTTCCAGAAGAGAAAGAATGTTGTCAACTTCGCTTCCGCTCCAAGGCTTAGATGAAGAGGGGTGCCCCAAGCCCTCCAGGAGATAGGCTTCTTCTAGCCATAAATAAATTGGGGATGAGAGGGGATAAATATAACTGCCGTTTCCCTTTGCCCCAAGGGATGGAGCAAAGAGAAGAAGCAAAGCCAAGATAAGAATCTTAGTTTTTTTAAAGTGCATAACTTATACCAAGTGTAAGCTGAAGGTCGCTTCTAGGAGAAATTGAAGATAGATTTCCAGGATTCTTGACGTAGATGAAATCTACCGATCCATAGGCCTCCAAGTTGTCAAGAATCTTATAGCCGCCCTTGAGAGTGACGTCGAGAGTATACTCTACGCTGTCTCTATTTCCGGCATCATCATCCTTCTGGTTTTCAGTTACATGGGATGTCGTCGGTGTCGTAGGATTATCTTTTGGATAATCATGCTTATCATCCGGATTGATTCTTGTCCATACTGTCCACTGGTCAAAGGTTCCATGGGCCATGAAGAATACATTTCCACCGATATTCCATTTGCCGTAATCTCTGTAGTCAACTGAGAAGTTGCCCACTATTGCGTCTCCGCCATACTGGTATCCGAGGTATTCTTCTGTATATCTGACGTTTCCTCCTGTGTTGTAGATGTCTCTCAGAGCCACTACGAAGTTTATGCCATACTGGCCTTTCTTCTGATCTCTGAATTCTGCTGATGATGCCTTGCCGCCATCCCTCAAATACAGGAATGGGTCTGTATATACTCCTTCGGCATTGAACTCGAGAATTCCCTTTTTCATAGCAAGAGTATATGTTGCTCCAAGCATATAACCCATGGCTGACGGCTCAGCAGGCTTCTCGCCTTCCTTTCCCGGTACATTCTCTCCTGGGAGGATATTTTCATCCACCACAATGGAGCCATAGACATTAAGTCCATTTAATATAGTCCAGTCCACTTCAAGAGAGAGTATTGAGTTGGAGTGTGCTCTTGTATAAAGGTTATGCCAAAGCATGGATGGGTTGAAAACGTTCAAATCCAACATGTTTTTCTCATCCATGTACATGAGACCCTCAGTCAATACGATGTTTACTTTATCGTCGAAGACTCTCCATTCCAATCTATGGGCAAACATAAGCTTCAAACCCTTAAGTATTTCTTGGGTTGAGAGACCCGTTTTATCTCCGTTGTAGCCTATTCTATCTGTGGGTTCATGTGTATCACTGTTGGTATCCCAATAGTAATAGTAGTTCATTGGATGGGTAAAGGAATCCACAAGGAAGGTATATTTAAAGCTATTGTTGAAAGCTGTAAACCTTATATTATTATGGTATCCAAGGTGGTCGCCGATAATAAAGTTTCCTGTTGTGCCTGGTCCCCAACCTAAGTTATATCTTCCCCACATCAACTGCCAGTTGTCTCCTCCAGCTGCAACATAGGCGTTGTATGGAAAACCGAAATCCAATGTCTTCATTGAGGCAGGTGGAACCATAATAAGGTTTGTAGAGAAGGGAGTAGTTCCAAATTCATCCTTTCCGCTTCCGTCTGCCATTATCTTTGCGTTGGAGACATTGAATGTAAAGAATCCATAAAGATTATCACCAATGAAGGAATCCGATTTGATCAAGAGCATTGGCTTTGTATCTTCCGACCACATTGCCCTTGTTACAAAATCCTCAGAATTACTGTGGATATATGTTTCAAGATTTGCTTCAAGACCGAACTTGAAGACATTCTCCTCATGTTCCATTTCGCTTATAACCCAATCGTAGGTTTCCTTCTCGGAGGGTGAGAGTTTATCTTCATCCAAGAAAGATAGCATAAGCTTGATTTCATTTTCCGACCAAGGGCCTGTGGTAGAAGGTAGAGCATGTCCTTGGGTGATATATAGAGACTTGACTGCATTCCAAATATCAGAATCGACTTCAACAGCCTTCACGCCATTACTGCCGGCAAAGACAGAAGAAAGTGAAAGCAAAACCAATAAAAGTATAAATAACTTCTTCATGGTTCCATTATAGATGGAATCTTACATGTTGTGTTGAAAAGAAGATTTTCAGAAGCAGCCTTTCCGGAGTAATTAATATAGTGTTTTTTATATTGGCTGGAAATAATTTGAAATCTGATTTCCATCCATAAAACCATGGGCAATCAATACTATCTGGAGAGAAAGAGAAGCCTGATTGGAGAAGCTTGGTGGGTCAAAACCTTCAGGAAAGAGGAATTCCGTTTTCTATTGTTTCCATTCTTTATCCATTGCCCATGTATGGTAGGTTGATATAGTATCGTCTAGTTTATATATGATATTATAAATAATTACATTCCTAATTAAGAATGATGAGTTTGATATAAAATCAAAAACAAAATTTTTGTTAAATTGCAAAGATTTTTGTTGAAATTAAATGGGATTTACCTTTATTCTTGGCTAAAGGCTTAGACGAAGAGTGCCTATATGCAAAGACAAGAGAGAGACGGCGGGTGGTGTGAGCCGAGGACACTAGCATATATGCTGTAGCTTCAGAGCTGGAAGGAAGAAAGCGGAAGCAAGTAGAACTTTCCCGATTTTGCCGCGTCAGGGCATAGAAGTTGATGGACTTCGAAGAGTGGTCGCAAAAGCGGCAATTTGAGTGGTACCGCGGGTGTAATGTATGTTCACTCGTCTCAAAGGAAGAAGATTCTTTGGGACGATTTTTTTGTCCCGAAACGGAGGACAAAATGGAAGCATCCATTACAGGTCTTGATTACAAGATACGGGAGATGGCCGGCAGAATTAAGGATCTGAGAGAGATCGAAGGCCTCACCACCTATGAAATGGCATCCAAAACACAGGTTTCCAGAGAAGAGTACATAAAATGTGAAAGTGGAGAGACAGACCTTAACTTCACCTTCATCTATCGTTGTGCCTTGGCTCTTGGAGTGGATGTTACTGATATCATCGAGGGAAACAGCCCTAAGCTTAAAAGTATTACAGTTACAAGACGTGGGGAAGGCCAGGAGATATCTGCCGCCTATGGAATGACATATTTCAACTTGGCCTACTCTTTCAAAGGAAGAATCGCAGAACCTTTGTATGTCAAGTGTAAGTACGAGGAAGAGGCTGAACACAATGATATCGAGTTGACTCGCCATGACGGACAGGAACTCGATATCTGTATTTCCGGTAAACTTCTTGTTCAGGTGGGGGAACATAAAACCACCCTCAACCCGGGGGACACCTGTTACTTCGACTCATCCATTCCCCATGGAATGATTGCCGTGGGAGGAGAGGATTGTGAGTTCTATGCCATAGTCCTTAATCCTACAGGAGCATCCATTCCTGAATTGGATCCTATGAGATATGCACCGGTGGCAAAGGAAATGAAGAGGAAGACGGATCGCCCCGGTATCTGGCAGAAGTGGATAGATGTGGAGACCAGTGAAACGGGAACTCCTACCAAAATAGAGTTTAAGAATACGGATTCCTTCAACTTCGCCTTCGATGTAGTCGATGAACTTGGAAATACATCTCCTGAGAAACTTGCAATGATCCATCTCTCTGCAGACAAGACGGAAAGAAGAATAACTTTCTCGGATATGAAGAAAGAGAGTGCTAGATGCGCCAACTATTTCTCTTCCCTTGGTATAAAGAAGGGTGACAGAGTAATGCTGATCCTCAAACGCCACTATCAGTTCTGGTATGCAATGATAGGTCTCAATAAGCTCGGTGCAATTGCGATTCCTGCTTCAAACCAGCTCTTGGCCCATGATATCGAGTACAGGATAAACACAGCCGAAATAAGTACCATCATATGTACAGGCGATGGTGAATGTGCCGATGAAGTCGATAAAGCAGCCTCTTCCTGCCCAAGTCTCATCAACAAAATAATTGTCGGAAAGAAAAGGGATGGCTGGAGAGACTTCGACGAAGAGTATCATAGATTCTCCTCTTCCTTCAGAAGAACAAAGGATTCACCAAAGGGTGACGACCTGTTGTTGATGTTCTTCACAAGCGGAACCAGTGGATATCCCAAGATTGCAGCCCACAACCACAAGTATCCTTTGGGACACTTCCATACAGCCCGTTATTGGCATGCAACGGATCCCGATGGACTGCACTTCACCATCTCCGATACCGGCTGGGCCAAGGCTATGTGGGGAAAACTCTACGGACAGTGGCTTAATGAAAGTGCAACCTTTGTCTATGACTTTGATCGATTCCATGCACAGGATATTATGCCACTCTTTGCAAAGTATCAGATAACAAGCTTCTGTGCACCTCCAACCATGCTGAGAATGATGATCAAAGAAGACCTCTCGAAATACGATTTCTCTTCAGTCCATCATATGACTACAGCAGGAGAAGCCCTGAACCCTGAAGTATATAGACAGTTCGAAAAACTGACAGGACTTCAGATCCATGAAGGCTTTGGTCAGAGTGAAAGCACGATGATCATAGGTAACCTGATCGGAGAAGGCCACAAGGTAGGCTCCATGGGCAAACCTGCTCCTATTTATAAGGTATCTTTGATGGATCCAGATGGAAAACCAGTATTGCCAGGTGAAACGGGAGAGATTGTAATCGACGTATCCAAGGGAGCTCCCTGCGGCCTGTTTACTGGATATTACAGAGACGAAGAGAAGACAAAGGAAGTCTGGCACGATGGTTATTATCACACTGGAGATACTGCATGGGTGGACGAGGACGGCTACTACTGGTATGTTGGTAGGGTGGATGACATTATCAAGAGCAGTGGATACAGAATCGGACCATTTGAAATTGAAAGTGTCATAATGGAGTTGCCTTATGTGTTGGAGTGCGGAGTATCTGCAGCTCCCGATCCTGTCAGGGGACAGATAGTAAAGGCATCCATAGTCTTGACCAAAGGAACGGAACCTACTGAGGAGTTGAAGAAGGAGATCCAGAATTACGTCAAAGAGCATACCGCCCCATACAAGTATCCTCGTTTGGTGGTATTCAAGGACGAACTTCCTAAGACAACCAGTGGAAAGATCATAAGGTCCAAGCTCTAAGGAGAGAGTATGAAGATAGTTGTAATCGATGGACAGGGTGGAAACATCGGACGAAGGATTGTGGAAGAGATCAAGGCAAAGAAGACTGGGTGTGAAATACTGGCCATCGGAACAAATAGTACAGCTACGGCACTTATGATGAAGGGCGGAGCTGATGTTGGGGCTACAGGGGAGAATCCTGTAGTTCTTGCATCCAGGGATGCTGATGTCATAATAGGGCCTATCGGTATTATTCTTGCTGACAGCATGTATGGTGAAATCACCCCCAGGATGGCTGAGGCCATAGGAGCATCCAGGGCGAGAAAGATCCTTATTCCCATCAACAAATGTGTCGTTGTTGCCGGTGTAGACGAGACGATGTCAATTTCCGATTATATTAAGATCGCTGTAGATAAAATCTAATTGATAGCCTGATATAAGGTGTTTGATAGATTATTGATGGCTATCATCGCCTTAAAAGGCTTTAATTATTTCATTTAATATTATTATTGCCTTTTCCTTTGATTTAGGTTTTAATTGTATTGAACCACGAAGGTTCCTAGGGAAGGGCATCTTCCGCTTAAGTTTTAAGTGGCCACGAAGGCATCATATTCAAGGACAGGTTTTATGCTTCCTTTATTATTGTGTCTTGACCATGTCAGTGCTGGCTACGGAGAAAAGGTAATAATCAAAGACTTCTCACTTTCCATAAATAAAGGAGACCACATTCTACTGCTTGGTCCCAATGGTTCTGGAAAGACCACACTTTTTCGTTTGATTCTGGGGATAATCCAGCCAATAAAGGGGAATGTCCTTTTTCCAAATGGTAGAAGTGTCTCCTATGCCCGTCAGGATCCGCCTTCGTCCCCCTTTCCCATCAGCGTCGAGGAAGTTGTCGAGATGGGGTTGTGGAGGAGCGGAAGGGATAAGGAACGCACAATAGACGAAGCCTTGGCCATGACCGATGCCCTTCACCTGAAAAAGCGTCTCTTCCATTCCCTCAGCGGCGGCGAGAGACAAAGGGTAAGCCTTGCCAGGTGCCTCGCACAAAACTCTCCTTTGATTCTTCTTGATGAACCCTCTTCCTTTCTTGACCGAGAGAGCCGTGACAGCTTTATTTCCCTTATGGAGAAGGTGGCCACAAAGGACAGGGCCATAATCGCCATCACCCACGACAGTTCGGTCATTGAGAAGCTGGGCTGGAAAGAAGTCCACTTGGAAAGGAGGAAAGATGAATAGACTCCTAATGCTTCTTTCCCTGAAGCCTATACTTTACGGTCTTATTGGTATGCTTGTTTCAGGTACGGTCTTTCCTATCTGTGGTGTCATAATTGTAAGGAACAATCTGATGCCCATGCGTTATATGCTTATGCACGGGGTTATTCTCGGAGGAATACTCTCTGTCTCCCTTTCCCTTCCTTTGTTGCCTATAACCATATTCCTCAATATTCTTCTTGTCCTGATTATGGTGAAGATGGGGAAGGGGAAAGATGGAAGCCTTGGGTCCTCCAGTACTGCAATGATGGTGTTCACCATGGCCTTGGCATCCCTCTTTTCCCATATATCGGGAGTCCCTGCAAAAGATACATTGGAAGTATTATGGGGAAGTCCCTATGCCTTGACGCTTTGGGACCTCTTTATTCTTTTCTTCCTTGCTGCGGTCACGCTACTGTATATAACTCTCTTTTTCAGACCCTTATCCATGATTTTCTTCGATAAAGAAGTGGCTATGAGCATGGGGGTGAAAGTTGAGTTCCATAATACATTGATGTTGCTTTTGACAGCCTTGGTGGTGTCCGTATCAATGAAAATGGTAGGAGCCCTGCTCATAGATACCCTTGTGATCCTTCCTGTAATAGGAGCGGGAAAAAGAGCCAAGGGGCTGAAGGATCTCTTTGTCCGAGCCTCCCTTACAGGCTTTATCCTTTCCCTTTCAGGTTACTTCATATCTCTGTGGTTTAATCTTCCTGCAAGTGGTGTCCTTGCTATTTTAAGCGTAGGAACATACCTTTTGGAGTCATTATTGGAAACTATATCAAATAGGAGAATAAAAAATGCTTAAGAGAATCTTTCTTATGTTGTTGTGCCTTATGGTTCTTACTGGACTCTTTGCGGAAGGAGCAATGGAAGTTGCTTCCACTCCAAAGTATGTGGCTTCCACAAGCTGGGTTGCAGCCATAGCGGAAATCGCAGGCTTGGATGGTGTGGATACTGTTGCACCAGCAGACCTGAGACACCCACCTGAGTATGAGATCACACCAATGGATGTGGCGAAGGTGGCCAAGGCTGAGATCTTCATGTATGGAGGCTACGAAGCAATGATGAAGACCATTGCGGAGGCAGCGGAAGTAAAAGAAGAGTGCAAAGTCAAGGTCAGAACTACAAATACTCTCTCCAACCTTACAGCCATGGTTGAGAGAATCTCCCAAAAGGCTGGAACGGAGGAAGAGGGAAAGAAGAGGTTGGGAGAGTTTGAGGCTCTTTTCGAGGAAGCAAGAAATACAATCAAGGAAAATGGCTTGGATCAGCTTCGTGTGTGGGTAAATGCAAACCAAGCTGAGTTTGCGTCAGATCTTGGCCTCAATGTTGTAGATACTTTCGGCCCTGGCCCTTTGTCATCAGATGAACTCTTGGAGGCGAAGGAGTATGACCTTATCATCGACAACGTACACGCTGTGGTGACATCTCCGTTGCAGGAAGTCGTTCCTTCCACTCCTATCCTTATTTGGAGGAATTTCCCATCCAGTCTGGAAAAGGATGCACTTTATAATGTAATATCCGGGAATCTGGAGATGCTTTGGAATGAGTTTGGAGTCAATTGAGATAAGGGAACTACAAAACTATCATAGAGATTCTGTCCTTGCCATATGGCGTGAGGGCAGATCTTTTTTAAAGGAATCGGGAGTATCCCAGTGGCAGAAGGGTGATTACCCAGGGGAAGAAGCCTTTTTTGAAGACTTATCTGAAAAAAGGGGAAGGGTTGTATTGAAAGATGGAGTGGTTGTGGCTGTCTTCGCCTTTACTCTTACTCCCGAGGCTTCATACACCACTCTCCAGGGCTCCTGGAAAACAGAAGAAGGAGAGTACCTTACAATCCATAGGAGTGCTGTGAAGAGAGATGTAATGGGTAAAGGAATAATGGGCGTAATACTCTCCTACTGCATAAAAGAGGCTGAAAGAAGAGGAAAAAAGAGTGTCAGGGTGGATACCCATATGGATAATAAGCCTATGAGGGCTTCTCTGGTAAATAACGGCTTCGAGGAATTGGGGGAGCTGACCCTTCTTTCCGGGTCCGAGGAAGGGGACAAAAGGCTGGGCTTTGAAAGACTAATATAACCGAAAACAAAGAAGCCGGGAAAAAGGGAAGGAATAAGTGCAATTATTTTCTTTCATTACTTTCCAAGGAGAAGACAGGGGTCCTTTTTCCAGGATAAAACCAGTCCGATGTGTCTGATATTGACAAAAAATAACCTTAAGTAAACTTGTTTGTATTGGATTAATATGAGAGTATTTATGTGGAATCAAAACTAATATTGGGAGACCCAAATGCTCGATAAAAACAATCAATATGCAAAGATTAAATTCAAGATCGACACTGAAGTCATGAGACATCTTTTTGAAGGGACACTTGTGAGAGATGCCGATAGAATTCCAATCGACATCGTTCCAAGTCACAGAGTGCCTTCAAGATGCTGTATTTATAAGGAAAGAGCTGTTGTAAGGTATCGTATTATGGCTCTTGCAGGATATACCTTGGAGACGGAGGACGACGAATACAGATCCCTTTCTTCTTTTATGGAAGAAGCTATGGAAGAAGATAAGCCTAAGCTCCCTCTCTTTACAACAATTGCAGTGGGATGTTCTTCTTGTCCAAAGTCCCAATATCAGGTTTCAGATGCTTGTAGAAGTTGTTTTGCAAGACCTTGTTCCACAAACTGTCCCAAGGATGCAATCGAGTACGTAAAAGGAAAGGCCCACATCAATACAGATAAGTGTATAAAGTGTGGAAAATGTATGGAGCGCTGTCCATTCCATGCCATTGTCCATAACTGTGTTCCTTGTGAAGACTCCTGTCCAGTAGGAGCTGTAAAGCAGAATGAGAACGGTATTTCCGAAATCAACTCGGATAAGTGTATCGGTTGTGGCCGCTGTCTCAGATCCTGCCCATTTGGTGCCATTGCCAAGAGAAGCGGACTTATTCCTGTTGGAAAGATGCTCTATAAAGGCGAGAAGGTGGTTGGAATGATTGCTCCTGCCATTGAAGGCCAGTTTGACGGCAGCCTTGAGCAAATCAAGAAGGCTATGAAGGCCGTTGGATTTACTGAGGTTGTGGAAGTGGCTGAAGGCGCCAAGATTACTGCTGAAAGAGAAGCCAAGGAACTTATGGAAAAGAAAGAGAAGGGTGAGGGATATCTTGCCACTTCCTGTTGTCCTGCATGGTTCAGCCTTGTAGATAAGCATATTCCTGCCATCAGGGATCATATTTCCACAACCCTTTCTCCTATGGGATATACAGCCCAGCTTTGCAAGGAGAGATTCCCTGGTTATAAAGTAGTCTTCATCGGACCATGCGTAGCAAAGAGATATGAAGCCGCAACCAAGTATCCTGAGTTGATCGACAGAGTCCTCTCTTATGGCGAATTGGCTTCAATCTTTGTTGCAAAGGGCGTAAATGTGGCGGATATGCCTAAGGATTATGAAGATGATGATGTATGTAAGGCCATCGATGACTGCAGAGACTTTGCTGTATCCGGCGGAGTTGCAGAGTGTGTACTCTCCCGTGTAGACGATAGAAGCAAGTATAAAGTCATGAGCATCAACGGTATCGACAGCAAGGTAGTAAGACAGATCAAGCTTTGGCCGAAGATCAAGCCGGATGCAGACCTTGTGGAGATCATGTGCTGCTATGGCGGTTGTGTTGCCGGTCCTGGTACTTTCAATTCTGTTCCAAACGCCCTGAAAATGAGGGAGGCTCAGAAGAAAGCAAGACATGAAGCTTGGGAAAGCAAAGAAAAGAAAGAAGAGTAAATGGAGGGGCAGGGTAAAACCTGCCTCTTATAATGTGCCCTCTGTCTTTCTGTGGTCACTGGTATCGCTTATGATCAGCTCCAGGTAATTGGTCATCCTGTTCCCCTTCGGAAATAGTTCAAGTGCACCTTCATCATATCCATCCACCATGCCCCTGAAATACTCCCTGTTCAGCTTCTGGCAGACTTCCATCATCAGGTCCATATCCTCTCCCTGGAGGCTCTTGGAAAAGACATAGGATGTGGAAGCGTCGAAGATAAGCTGAGCTTCTTCTATGAGATCTTTGTTTTGGATCTCCTTTGTACAATAAGAGTAGGAACCGTCATCCTGTATTTCCAAGATTCCATATTGAAGGGGCCAATCGGCAAAGGACTCTGCAGCTATTTCCTTCACCCCTTTTTCTTCCTTTATATGCTGGATGTGCAGGTGCCCCGAAAGGTTCAGTTTTATTCCGTACTTATTCAATATCGTCAAAACACTGGAGCTGTTATTTATCTGGTAACCGAAGGTATACCTGGGGTTATGTACAAAGAGATTCTGGTGTGTGGCGCATATTATCTTTCCGCCCTTTGCCTTTACGGCTTTTATGGCTCCTTCCATCCATGTAAGGGTCTTTTGCCTTACGCTTCCACTGCTACCGTTGTTGCTGTCCAAAACCAGAAGCCAAATATCATCCTTGATTCTTGTCAGGTATGAAGAAGAGGCCCCATCCTGATACTCCGCCTTTCCATAACCGAAATCGCTCCATATCTCTTCCCCTTCCATTGGGGATGTGCCTTCTGTTTCAACCGCCCCCTCTTTCAAAAGGGCATAGGGGGAGGTGAGGGTATCGTGGTTGCCTACAGTGACATATACCTTTATGCCTTCCTCCTGCAGCGGAACCAAGTGGGACCGTAGTTCAAGGTGGCTCTGTTTTTCTCCGTTGTATGTAAGGTCTCCTGTAATGACTACAGCATCAGGTTTGAGTTCTTTCATTTCTTCTACGAACTCATCCATTACTTTGTCCATTATATGTGTGGCCTTTCCGTCGCTTTTCATCATCAGATTCCTTAGTCTTTCATAATCGAAGAGGGATGACGAAAGATAGTGGAGGTCCGATATGTGCACTACAGTGACAGCGTGGATGGAAAAAAGCAGAGATAACAGCAAAAGAAAAGAAATAAAGCGTTTCATGGGTCAATGATAATTGTTTTTCATTCGTAAGAGAATTCAATTTTTCTTGGAGAAAATAGTTTATTGGAACAAAGGATGAATAGGCTTCATTTTTTTCCATAAGTCTCTTTGCTTCTCATAGATGACTTTATTTTTTATTGTTAAGACTCTTCTACAATACTAGACTCTAGATATGATTGACATGACCAAGGGTAGACCTCTGAGCCACCTTATCAAATATGCATTTCCATTGTTGTTGGGAAACCTTATGCAGCTTTTATATAATGCTGTAGATTCCGTCATTGCAGGCCGCTTCATAGGCCAGGATGCCTTGGCTGCAGAGGGAATAGCGGAACCTGTCATGAATATGATCATTCTCCTTATCTCGGGGATAACCATAGGAGCAGGGGTGCTTATGAGCGAGGCCTTTGGCGCCAAGGAGATGGACAGGGTAAGAAAGATCAATGCCACCACACTTATCCTTGGTCTTATTGCTGGAAGTGCAGTCGGAGTATCCGGGTTCTTTCTTTCCCGTTATATACTCATTCTCATGGATACTCCCTTGTCTATCCTGGATAAGACCACCGGGTATCTTTCCATCACCTTCCTAGGCGTTCCCTTTGTCTTTGTGTTCAACGCACTTTCTGCGGGGCTGAAGAGCGTCGGCGACAGTAAGACTCCTCTTTTGTTTCTTGCCTTTTCCTCCATTCTCAACGCTGTCTTGGATCTTATCTTCCTTGGTCTCTTGGGCTTCGGCATCATTTGCTCGGCAACGACAACAGTGGTTGCTGAGATTGTCTCCGCCTTCCTGGCCCTTTGGTGGACAGGAGCAAAGAACAAGGAGATATTCCCAAGAACAGAGGATTTGAGAATAAAGAAAGACAGCGTCCTGTCCATTGTGAAATATGGAGGACCTACAGCTCTCCAGCAAATGGTCCAGCCTTTGGGAAAACTCTTTATCCAAAGTGCTGTAAACTCCTTGGGTGTGGCTTCTATTGCGGCTTTCAATGCTGCTGCCAGAGTAGATTCCTTTGCTCTTATTCCAGAGCAGGGGATAGCAAGTGCAGAAGCTACATTTATAGCCCAAAATAGGGGTGGGGGAAAGAAAGAGAGAGTAATGAAGGGCTTTTTCTCAGGTGTAATGTTGGAACTCTCTTATGCCCTTGTCATTGGTTTTGTCGTATTTTTCCTAAGAGAGGGAATCATTTCCCTGTTTATAGATGGGGAGAGTGCCCTAAGCGTCATCGAAAAGGGGGCAGGTTATCTTGGAGTCATGGCATTTTTGTATGTTCTTCCATCCATGACCAATCTGGTCCAAGGCTTTTTCAGAGGAAACGGAAAGATGTATACAACAATAGTGGGGACCACAGTGCAGATTACCATACGCACAATCTTTACCTTTATCCTCACTCCAAAAGTCGGGATAATGGGCATTGCCTATGCCTCTGGATTAGGATGGGCTGCAATGCTTCTATGGGAAATACCATATCTATTCATTACAGCCCAAAAAAGAGGATATAAAATCAGAGGTATGTGACCTCGACTTTTAGAGTTTTGCCTTTCTCTTTCTTCACTATCTTTCCTTCAACGCTTATTCCATCGATAGATAGTGAGTATTCCTTTCCCCTCTTTCCAGAGATCAAGAGGGTAGTGTCTCCAATTTTTCTGGTTGCAGAGAAAGATTCTATTTCTTTAGGTAGACATGGATCGATTTTCATTCCATCCAACGTAGGAGTTATTCCCATAAGGAATTGGGAGGCATTTACAAAGGTCCAGGCGGCGCATCCTGTGAGCCAGCTGTTCTTTCCTTCCCCTTCATTCTGGGCGTCTCTTCCAGCTATCATCTGAGAGTATACATAAGGCTCAGTCTTATGTATCTCGCTTATATCCTCAAGGTATGTTGGACAAATCTTTCTATATATCTCGAAAGCTCTGTCTCCATGGCCAAGGACTGCTTCGGCACAGCTTACCCATGGATTGTTGTGACAGAAGATTCCAGCGTTTTCCTTATATCCTGGCGGATAGGAAGACACTTCCCCCAGGTTCAGATGGTAGTCTTTGTATGCCGGCTGGAGAAGTACGATTCCATACTTGGTATCCAAGTATTTCTTCACGCTTTCCAATGCTTTTTCAGCCTTGCCGTTTTCAACGCCTATTCCGGCCATTACACACATACCTTGAGGCTCGATGAATATCTTGCCGTCATCGCATAGATGGCTTCCCACAGGCTTGGAGAAGGCGTCATATGCCCTGACAAACCACTCTCCGTCCCAACCCGAAGTTAGGGTCGCCTCTGTCATTTTCTCTATTTCCCTCTCTATTTCGGCCTTTTCTTCATCCAAGCCCAAGTGGGAGAGTATTTCAACATATTGCTTTGCATATTTTACAAATAAGCCTGCAATGAATACCGACTCAGCCTTTCCGCTTTCAAAGTTTGAACAGGTCTGGAAGCTTTCTCCCGGAGTGGAGGAGAAACAGTTCAGGTTAAGGCAGTCGTTCCAGTCCGCTCTTCCTATCAAAGGCAGACCATGGGGGCCTTTATGGGAGACAGTGTATCCTATACACCTTCTAAGGTGTTCCAAAAGGCTCTTCGCCTTGGTTTCATCGTTATTGAAAGGAACCTGTTCTTCAAGAATAGACCAATCCCCCGTTTCAGAAAGGTATGAATATGTGCAGGCCACAAGCCACAACGGGTCGTCGTTGAAGCCTCCGCCAATATCTGCATTGCCTTTTTTATCCAAAGGCTGGTATTGGTGGTATGTGGAACCGTCTTCAAACTGGATGGAGGCTATATCTATGATCCTCTGCCTTGCCCTTTCTGGAATTATGTGCATGAAACCAAGTAGATCCTGGCAGGAGTCTCTGAAGCCCATGCCTCTTCCAATGCCGCTTTCATAGTATGATGCGGAGCGTGACATATTGAATGTCACCATGCACTGGTACTGGTTCCAGATGTTTACCATTCTGTCGAACTTATGGTCGCCGGTGGAGATATGGAAGGAAGAGAGAAGACCTTCCCAATAATCCTTCAGCTCCTCCAGCTTCTTTTCTACAGCGGCCTTACTCTGGTATCTGGACTGCATTTCATGGGCTTTTGTTTTGTTGATTATTCCCTGTTTTTCCCATTTCTCTTCATCTTTGTTCTCAATATATCCAAGAACAAAGACCAAAGTCTTTTCTTCCTCTGGGGCGAGTGTGAATCTGTTTTCGAGGGCTGCAATGGGGGACCAACCTGAAGCATGGGAGTTTTTCATCTTTCCTTCCTCTATGGAAGAAGGAGTATTCCAGTCATTGAAACGCCCAAGGAAAGAAGCTCTGTCCGAGTCATATCCTGTGACAGTTTCGTTTACAGAGAAGAAGGCATAATGGTTTCTTCTCTCCCTGTACTCCGTTTTGTGGTAGATGGCTTTATCCTCAATCTCCACTTCTCCTGTGGAGTAGTTGCGCTGGAAGTTGGTAAAGTCATCCCAGGCATTCCATAGACACCACTCTACAGCTCCCACAGTCCTGATGCTCCTTGTTTTGTCTCCGCTGTTCTTTATGGTGAGCATCATTATTTCAGCCCTTTCTCCAAGAGGAACGAAACAAGTCAAAAGGGCGGAGATGTCATTTTTCTTTCCTTGGAAAGTGGAGTATCCCAAACCATGCCTTGCTTCATAATGGTCCAAGGGAGTCTTTGTAGGCATGAAGGATGGAGACCAGGCTTTTTCGTTGTCAACGGATATATAGAACATACGGCCCCCGTTGTCTTGAGGCACGTTATTGTATCTGAAGCGTGTAATACGACGCATCTTTGCATCTTTATAGAAATCGTATCCTCCGGCTGTATTGGAAATAAGACCGAAGAAGTCTTCATTTCCCAAGTAGTTGATCCATGGAAGGGGAGTGTATGGTGTCTCGATTACATATTCTTTTCTTTCATCATCGAAATGGCCGAATTTCACATTGGTCTCCTATAAGTTAGTTTATTCAGTGAACTAACATAATTAAAGCATTGTTTTCGAAATAACGAAAGGAAAAGATTCAAAGAATTTCATTCTTTTCCTTTCAAGTGTATAAAAATGCGACGTTTTTCAAGGAAAAACCTGTTCTTATTATAGGAGAACATAAATGAACAGTGACGTATTTGAAAAACACAATGGCTATGCACCCTTTGACGATCTATTGCTTTTTCCCTTCTTTAATTCTTATCCGAAGGCAAATCAGCTTATATCGGTATTAATAGGAAAAGAAGTGAAGATCGAGTCCATTAGAATCGTTGATTTGGATGTGTTTGCAGGAAAGATGGCAAATGGACTGGAGATCTGTGCCGAGGGGAATGAGTGCAGATACTGTATCTTCTTGGCAAGACTATCAAAAATGTATGGGGAAAGCACGATAAAATGCATTTTAAGCTATTGTTCTTTTTGTCTGGAGGAGAGGTGGAAAGAGGGTCTTCTCCCCTACAGTGTCTTCATTACGGATATGGCCGAAGAACCGTCGGTGCTTATTAGAAGGAAAGATATTGAATTAGAAAAAAAGGACTTCAAGATCAACGCATCCTTTATAAATGAAAACTGCAAAGCCCCCGGGACTTTGAGTGACATAATTATGGAACTCTGTAACGGAGAGAGAGGGAAGGAGAGAAATCAAGGAATAAGATATACCCTGAAATGGGTCATCTCTGAAGAGGGAAGAGAGGCCTTCAGTTCCTATTGGAATCAAATGGATAGGCGGTGGAGAGTCAACCTATACCAAGAGTTGATGGACTCAGGCGTGGAGGAGGAAGTCATTAAAAAGACCTTGGACTTGGATGATGAAGATATGGAGAAGGCGAGAGTGAATAATGCGTACAGAAACTTTATACTTTCCTTCTTTAAATATTCACGCCGATCATAACTATCAATAGGAGAATTCCTAGAATTGCACCGAAAATATACTTCTTGTTTCTCTCGTCGTCTTTATCCAGGCCAAGGGTGAGTATGGAAGAGACTGTAGTAATGAGGAAAGGAACTGTCAGGGCAGGTATCTTATTCATCTTCGTTGTCTCTCCTGAAAAGTTGAATTGTGTCACGATATCTTCAGGGAGCACGAAGAATCCGAAAAGGGAGAGTATTACTGCAGCTATTATCAGTGCGATTCCAATTATCTTGTTCTTATTCATAGTTTTGAATTATATGGCCTAATTCCAGTCTTTCAATACGCTTTGAGTGCACTTCTTTGTTTTTCACTGCGGTTTCTGTGCGAAAGGCTGTCTTCTCATTGAGTGAAGCGCACATAAAGTGCCAATAACGCAATGAAAGTGCAAAGAAAAAAATCTTTAAAAATTTTTTGAATTGTTTTTTGCCGTTGCTATAGGTGTGCGGGGTGGGGCGTAGATTGTAGATGTAATAAGGAATAACAAAAATGAAGTTCGCAACAAAGAGAATCATCACAATCATTGCAATAATGGCACTTGCTGTCATGTCTATCTCTGCAAAGGTAAGCATCAGAAGCACAGCAGGTACAACAAGATATTTCCAGATGTCAGTCAATTCTGCAGCAGGTGGATTCCTGGTGGATGGAGTTTCTGCAGGTGTGGATGCCCTTGTAGACGTAGGCTCAGAAAACAAAGTATCTTTGGAGGCCAATGCAAAGAAGGCTGCAGACAGCAACTTGTCAGTTCTTACTTTCAATGCTTCCTTCTATAAAGACGCAGCCATCATGGAAGATATGAAGCTCTTCCTTGAAAGCGGCGTGGAGACTCATCTGGTCCTCTCCGATGGAATCGGAACAGAACTTGGTGTTGCTTGCAAAGGTGGAATCAGCTACCAGGCATCGGAAAATTTCGAAGTCGTAATGAGCGCTGGAGTCAGAAATATGTTCTTCTCCACTGCCTGCTCCTCAATGTACTCATCAGTAACAGACTCTGTGAGCATGATCGGTGTAGATGCCGGTGTTGAGTGCACATATAAATTCTGATAGGAGGCGATGATGGAAACTATATTGATGCTCTTGGAATTATTCATCGGAACTCTTGCAATCGTAAAAGTCATCTCAATTGTCAGAAGTATAAATAAAACATCTTCAAAGGAGGATATTAATCCAGTTTTATAATCCTTTTCTTGAGAAGTGACAGATCCTTCTCAGAAAAGAATCCAATTCCTAGTTTAATGCGCCTCCCCCCAGAAAACACTTCATATTCCTTATTACACTCTGTGTCTCTGGGGGCGGGGCGATATATATAGGCCATGCTTTTCCCTTGTTTCTCGACTCAGGCATTATATTCTTCGGCCTATAAAAGTATTATCATTTAGATAGGGATGAACCATGGATAGCCAAGAACTGAGAGAAGAGTTGAGAAGTAAGGGTATAGAGTATGATGAATACTTTCATAAAGCTGTATATACCTCCGAGGAGGGGCATATGCTTTCTCTTCCCCATAGCCAGGCTGAAGCCAAGAATCTATTTCTCAAGAGCAAGAAAGGCTTTGTCCTTATTACAGTCAAGAGCAATAAAAGAGTGGACTTGAAGGCCATGGCCAAAGCTTTGGACTTTTCTTCCTTTTCTTTTGCAAAGGAAGAGGACTTAAGGTCCATTCTTTCCCTTTCCCCAGGAGCTGTGACTCCCATGGGGCTTCTCAATGATGCAGAGAGAAGAGTGAAGTTTTATCTGGATAGTGACTTCAAGGATGGAAAGATCTATGTCCATCCCATGGAGAATACTTCTTCCATGCTATTATCTTCCAGTGATCTCTTTCGATTCTTTTCTATGTATGGCATAGAGTGTAACTGGAGTGACATCAAAACCAAGGAGGAGTGAAATGGTAAAGAATGTAAAGTTTTTTTCTCAAGTGGATTTGGAATCTGGAATAGCCAGTCTTGCTGTCTTCCTCTTTGGAGAAGGAGAGGTGAAGACCTCTTTCCTTGGAGAAGAAAGAGTAGTCCATCTAAAGGAGGAAGGCGTAAGGGAAGACTATTTTATTCTTGAAATAAAGCTATGGGAGGGAATGGCTCCCTATCTCTATTCATACTTTGTGGAAGATAAGGAATATAGAATAGGTTTGAGATCCCTTGGGCTGGATGAAAAGAGAGGCTTCTTCCTTAATGGCAGGAGATATCCTCTTGATGGCAATAATTCCCTTGTCACAGATGACTTGTCTCTTTTGGATTCCTGCGATGAAGAGGGCATTGTGGTTTCCTTCATCTTCCCCTTTGGTCATGTCCCTACAGAGGAGGAGATATGTCAGCTCTCTTCCCACCCTTCCGTATTCTTCTGGGGATATAGAATAGAGGGAGAAAAAGAAGAAGATATGAGAAAACTGAACTCAATCCTCTATTCTCTGGACAAAACCAGAGCCACTATGGGTGTCTTCGAAATGGATTATTTCTGTCCCAAAGTCTTCGATGTCACTCTCAAAAGAGAGAAGAGCGAAGAGGAAAAAGGTGTGGTTGCATTATTTGATGGCAAGGGGTTTAATCTATAGAAAGACTCTTTTTTAGTCCTGATTACACTTTTTTGTCAGAAAATAACCAAAAAGTATGACGTTTTTCGTCATTTTTCTGTTCTATATATAAGGAGAAATGACGAACCCCAAAAATGATAAGAATATCTACAAGGTATTCAACAACGTCCAGTACAGGCTTCTTGACAACAAGGAGAACTTCTCCCATGTAGTCAACATGGCCCTAGGGAAAGAGGCCAACTGCTCCTTCGATGAAGCTGCTGATGCTTTAGGCGTCTCCAAAGAGACATTGGAACAATTAAAGACTTCTGGGTTGGTATAAAAAGCAAGAATATACTGGAGAGTATCGAAGGAAATAGATATTACCAACCGTTTTATATCTTACCCTCTGTCCAAAGAAGAGGTGATTTCATCTCCTTATCATTATCATATGAAAAGAATACCCAGGTCTCCCTAGGTATTCTTATTTTTGTTAAGCACAATAGTTATAGATCATTAGATAGTGGAAGAGGGTCCCAGCCATAATAAAGAGATGGAATATCTCATGGCTCTTGAAGTATTTATTCTTTTCAAACATTGGAATCTTCAATGCATATATAAGGGCCCCCACTGTATATGCTGCTCCACCTAATACCAGAAGTACAAATCCCATTGAAGGAAGAGTCCTGTAGATACTACCCAAAGAAGGAGCACATGCCCATCCCATCAGTAGATAGAGCACTGAGGAAACCCACTTGGGGCAGTTGATCCAGAAAAGCTTCAAGACCAAGGCTGATATAGCTAGAATCCAAACAAAACCCATAAGCTTCATGCCCCCTACATTTCTGAGGGAAATGATACAAAGGGGAGTGTATGTTCCTGCAACAAGTATTCCGATCATTGCATGGTCTATCTTTCTCAATATTTTGTTTCTTTTTACACCTATATTGAAACCATGGTAGCAGGATGAAGCTCCATAGAGAAAAATTGTACTGAGGGCGAATATGGAGAGGGAGAAGAGTTCCAATGACGAGCGATTATCCGAAGCACCCTTCATCATCAAAAATGGAGAAGCGACAATACACAGGATGAAGGCAATGAAATGAGTAAGGGCACTCATTGGATCTTTTGCCCTGAATGATGGTATTTCTCTTGTTCTGGGAAGCATGATGTTTACTGTCATAACCTTTTCTCCTTGCAGACAAACCGATTTACTGATATAACAAACCTGTAATCGGTTTTTTAAAAACTTGTATATAGTTCTAGGAGTATTTGTGATACTTGTCAAGAGTTTTTTAAAAACCGATAAAAAGATTTTGGAGAAACGCAATGAACTTGAAAATAGATGAAAAAGCTCTCACAGCCCTCTCTTCCTATTCCCTTCCTTCTTTCAAGGAGATACCTGATGTGGGGTTATACCTTAATCAGTGTGCAACTTACATCAATAGACTCTTTGAAGACATTTACGGAATCTCAATTACTGAGAGCATGATCAGCAATTATGTAAAGAAAAAGCTCATTCCCAATCCCATAAAAAAACAGTACTCAAGGGAGAGCATCGCCTACCTGTTGTTCATTGCAGTTGCAAAGAACGTAGTCAGCCTTGATGACATTCAAGTTTTGTTGACTCTTCAGAAAAAGAATTTCAGAGTTGAAGAGGCTTATGAATATTTCAGGACAGAGTTCTCTTCTGTCCTTAAATATGTTTTCTCTCTAGGTGAAAGGCCTTCCACCATAAACGAGACGGGAAGCATGGAAAAGGAACTGTTGAGAAATATCCTTGTTACGGTATCCCATAGAATATACCTTGAATTGGCTTTCAATCTATTGAGAAGAGGGTAGGCGATGATTGATGACAAAACCCATTTTATTGGAGTATTACCTTCCTTGGAAATAGAGAGGATTGTGGAAAGTGACAGAAAGTGGAGTGAGAAATATGGGTGCAGAAGCGGCCACTCCACTCCCATTCATGTAACTCTGATCCCTCCCTTTTCCTCAAAGAAAAGCACAGAAGAAATAAGAGACATAATAAATGGAATTCTTCCCCTGCTCACTCCCTTTGTTGGAAAGGTCGATGGGTATGGTAGTTTTGGAAATAGGACAATATTTCTCAGAGTCCTACCTTCCGAAGATTGGGATAACCTATCTCAAGTGCTGGCAAAGGGCCTTAGGGCAATGGGGGAGAGTGTGAAGGTGGATGGAAAGAAGCTTATTCCTCACTTTACGGTGGCCAATAGAGATATTCCTCCTGAAAGCTTTTCTTTTATGCTGGATAAGCTTTCTTCCCATGGTTTTTCTTCCAACTTTACAGTGGATAGTGTCGCCCTTTTTCATAGGGAAGGGAGATTGTGGCGCCTGAGGGAGGAAGATATCATCAAAATCGGAATGTAAGACCTACTTCAATAGGGAAAGATAGGCGCTGTAGGCGGAGGCAAAAGCGAAGGTCAGGTTATATCCACCACACTCTCCGTCTACATCCAAGGCTTCTCCTATGATCCAGAGATTTGGAACCAGCTTTGATTTGAAAGTCTTCGGATCAACTTCTTCAGTATCTACGCCGCCTCTTGTGACCATTGAAGAATTCATCATCCCCTTTGTAGTCACCTGTGGCCTCCATAGATGGATTTTGTCCCTATACTCTTCGCTGTCCTTTTTGGTGAGTTCTCCAATTTTCTTATCTTTCCAGCTTAACCTCTCTTCCAAAAGTCTCAAAGGAAGGGCTGTCTCTTCATGAAGAGCCTTTATGGCCTTCATATTTCCCTTAAGGTTGAATATGTCTTGGGGAGGAAAGGATGAAAGGGATATTTCCAAAGTGTCTTCATTTTCTATGTCTCTGGAGAGATTCAATATCTCCGGCCCCGATATTCCATTATGTGTAAAGAGAAGGGAGCCCTCTCTTTTTGTCTTTTTGTATTTCAAAAGGACCTTCTCCACTGTAATACCTTCCAGCCTCCCCAGGTCTTCCCTTGTCCTCAATCCACAGAGAGCGGGACGAGCCGGGATTATTCTATGGCCTAGTTTCGATATAAGGGGAAAGACCTTTCCGTCTGATCCTGTTTGAGGAAAGGAAACGCCTCCTGTGGCAATTATGAGCTTCTCTGTTTCTATCTTTCCTTTATTGGTAGTGAGCAAAAAATAGTCATCTATTCTTTCTATATCCAGTACATTGGTGTCAAGGCTTACATCACCTTTGGACAAGGCTGTCACTACATCCCTACTATTTTCAGAAACAGGGAAGACTTTTCCGTCATCCCTAATATAAGTTTCCAGACAAAGGGAAGCGAAGTATTCCCTTATTCTCTCTGGTCCGAAGGAATAAAGGGAAGGGGAGACAAATCTCTTCTTGTCATAGTAGCGGCATACCAAATCCCTTATTTCTTCATTGTGGGTAAGATTGCACTTTCCTCCTCCGGTAATAAGAAGTTTTCTTCCAACTTCCTTATTCTTTTCCAGTAGAAGGGCAGATGGGAGAAGGGAAGAGAGAAATAAGCCTGAAGCTCCGCCGCCGATTATGATAATCTTTCTTCTCATATGATTCCGATTCTTTCCATTAGCCAAGGGAGAGCCTTTTCAAAGTCAATATAAAGGGTTGTGTAATCTTTTTCCTCCATGGTTCTCTTTATTGCCTGGAGCACAAAGTCTCCGGAGATGGATACTGCTTCTTCAATCTGAAAGCCTCTCATCAGAGCTCCGGTAAAGGAGGAAGCGAATACATCCCCAGCTCCACAGAAGGCCTGGTTTATCCTTTCATGGAAGTGCCATGAGATTCTCTCCGTATTTCCATCGTAGGTGGCGTTACCTATTTTTCCTTCGATGTCACCCAGGTGTTTTTGGTCTTTTGTAAAAGAAACACCCTTGAGGACCACCTTCTTTGAGCCTAGTTTTGCCAGATCTTTAAGTATGGAAACGATGTCTTCTTCCCCATATTCTTTATCAATTAGATTTCTTCCTAGTAGGAAAGAAGCTTCCGTCATATTGGGAAGAATTACATCGGCTTCTTCCGCCAGCTTTCTTATGTGGAAAGAAAAGGAAGGATCGATGCCGCTGTACATTCTACCGTCATCGGCCATGGCAGGGTCCACAATAAGGAGGGTATCGTCTTTTTTGAACTCTTTGATGAACTCTTTTACATAGTCTACATGGATTTTGGAGCCAAGATATCCTGTATATATGGAATCGAAGGAAACGCCTCTTTCTTTCCAGTGGTTTATTATTGGGAAAAAGTCTGAAGACAGATCACGGGAATAGAAACCGGGAAATCCAGAGTGGGTGCTGAGCAGTGTAGTGGGAAGAACGGCTGTGTCTATTCCCATGGCACTTAAAATAGGAAGAGCCACAGTTATGGAGCATTTGCCTATGCATGAAATATCTTGGATCGTAACGGTTTTTTTCACACTCTGATTCTATATATCACAGATTTGTGATTCAAGACAAAAAGCCCCCAATGTTTATTCATGGAATGATAAAAAAGTGGAATAACCAGTATTATATGGCTAGAATGTGGATGGAGAGTTTAGATGACGCCTAAAGCCTGGATCAACTTCTATTGTGTAATCTTAATGGTGATTCTATCTATTGGAATCTATAGAAGAAGAACAGGCCGTAAGTCAAATAAGGTGTTTTTTGCATTGGTTGTAACCCAAGCCCTTACCTTATTCTTTGATGGGGTGTATTGGTGCATCGTAGGAAAATCCAGTTTCTTGGAAATGGCGGTGGTCTTTGTCCTGATATATTTCTTCTGCCTTTTGATGATCACTCTCTATCACTACTACCTTAGGGCCTTTTGGAAAGAGCACTATGGTATCAGGGAAAGTAATCGATTTAAATACTTTCCGATAATTGTAAACATGGTATTCAATGTCCTTTGGATATCCAGTTTCTTTACACACCTGTTTTTTGTCATAAATGAGGATGGAAGCTATTATTACACTCCCTATCATATTTTTTCCCAGATAGGAATTATGTTGATTCTTCTACCAGATTTATTGGTGCTTATAAAAGAAAGGAAGAAAATGGGGTTTAAGAACTGCCTATTATGGATTTTCCTTCCAATATGGTCTGCTGTAGTGAGAATGTTCGACCTTAAGTACGATCTTCCCTTTGTCTATCCTGCAATTTCCCTGTGCATCGTAGGAATATTCACAATGGTCAATACAGAAATGGATAGTTCTGTCGAGAAGCATCTATTGTCGGTGAGAGAAGATATGAACAAGGTTATGATAAGCCAGATCCAGCCCCATTTCCTTTACAATGTCTTGAATTCAATTTCCATCCTCTGCCATAAGAATCCCAACAGGGCTGCTGAGATTACAGATGAGTTTGCTTCATATCTAAGATGGAACATAAACTCCGTGCTATCATCGGAGCCTCTCTCTGTTTCTGAAGAGATATCCCATACAAAAAAGTATCTTGATTTGGAGAAGGAACGCTTCGGGGATGTATTGAATGTAGTTTGGAATGTCAGTGATGATAGCTTTTTCATCCCCCCACTTGTTCTCCAGCCTTTGGTTGAGAATGCCGTGAGACATGGAATCTGCCAAAAGGAAGATGGTGGTACTATATGGATAGACATATACAGCGACATCAATGACCACCATATTGTCATTACAGATAATGGCGAAGGTTTCGATACTTCTGACCCCGGTGAGAGCAAAGACAAACTACATGTGGGCTTGTCTTATGCAAGAGAGCAGGTGGAAGGAATATGCGGTGGAAAAATAGCCGTTGAAAGTACTCCTGGAAGGGGGACGAAGGTCCATATTTCCCTTCCTAGGGAAAACAATACTATCTTCTCACTCCATTATAAGAATGAGAAGATGGACTCAAATTGACGAGTGGATATAGGCTTCTGCCTGACAACGTTGCTTCTGGTGTTGAAGTTCTCCTCTTCGCCTTCTTTTGACGGTAGGTTGTCCCAAGCTTCAAGGCAGATGAAAGGATCATTTTCGCTTCTCCACACCACCAGGTTCTTAAAGGAAACCAGATTCAAAACTATTGTTCTATCCTTTCCTTTTGCTATGACTTCTTTTGCATCGGGGACAATCAAGGTTGTGTTGTCGGAGAAGAAAGAGAGGGGAAGTCTTTCCCTTACGTTCTCTTCCCTCACTCTCTTTCCATTGGCATCAAGGATGATTGCATTCTCATTTCCTCCTTCGATATATAAGGAAGCGTCTCTGTCCTCTATTATGAAGCCTGGGTGTATTCCTATGCCATAGGTCATTTCCTTCTCCCCAAGGTTTTCGACGCTCATCTTTATCCTTAAGGAGTTTCCTTCGACTTTATACTCCATGTAGAGTTTAAAGGGACGGGGATAGATTACAAGGGTGGAAGCATCGGACTGAATCATCATGTTGACTCTGTCCTCTTCCTTCTCTATTACACTGAATCTCATGTCTCTTGCAAAGCCATGCTGCCCCATATGATACTTTTCCCCGTCATATGTATATTCCAGGTCTCTTAGTCTTCCAGCCCAGGGAAAAAGGATGGGGGCTCTTCTTTTCCAAGTGCAATCACCTTGGTAGAGATACTCTTTTCCTTTGAAGACGATGCTTCTCAGTTCAGCTCCATCTTCTGTTATTTCCACTTTCAATTCATTGTTTTTGATAGTAATCATAGCATTATTGTATTTCTTCTCTTCTGCTATGGAAATGACAATATTTCCTCTATTTTCTACAATTGGAGTATGAAGATTACAATACTTACCATGTTCCCCCAGTCTTTTTCCTCTCTTATGACCTTTCCTGTAATAAAAAGGGCGGTGGATAGAGACTTGTTGACTCTGGAAATAAAGGACATAAAAGATTACGCAGGAGGATCATTCAGGCATATAGATGATTCTCCCTGTGGGGGAGGGGGCGGTATGATTCTTCGTCTCGACACCTTGATGAAGGCCCTTTCTTCTTCCCTTTCCCCTTCTTCCCATACTGTCCTTCTTTCCCCCAAGGGAAAGGTCTATGACCAGAGGAAGGCAAGGGAGTATTCCACGCTTTCGGATTTGGTTTTGGTTTCAGGTCACTATGAGGGGGTGGACAGAAGATTCGAGGACCATGTGGACGAGATGATCAGCATCGGAGACTACATCCTTACAGGTGGGGAGATACCTGCCATGGTCATCGTAGATTCCATTTCAAGGCTTTTGAAGGGAACCATAAGGGAAGGGGCCACAGAGGACGAAAGCCATGAAAAGGGACTCTTGGAGTATCCTCAGTATACAAAGCCTGTGGATTGGAATGGGGAGAAGGTTCCTGAGATACTATTGTCTGGAAACCACGGAGCCATAGACGAATGGCGTGAAACCCAGGCCCTGTTGGACACCAAGAGACTAAGACCGGATCTCTTTGAAAAGCATGTCCTGACGGAAAGGGAAAGGATGCTGTTGGAAAAAAGCGGTGGGCTTTCTTCATGATATCTACTTAAAAATATTTCAATTCGTCACTATGTTGAAACCAATTCTCCCTATTGGTTTGTTATTCTTTTTTTGAACAGGAAAAGCGGCGAGCGCTTAATTTTCTTTTCAATCCCTCCTTTATTGGCCATGGTTTCCATGGCCATTTTAAGTTTACATTGAAAAGTAGACACTAAAAGGAGATAGTCTGATAATAGGTGAAAAACCTCAACTTCATATACTCTCCATCTATACTTGATTAAAAACAACGAAGAGTCGTGTATATTGTAATCAGCAAGAGCGAAAGAATAAATTTTTTCATAATAATAACTCCTCCTTACGGCTAGATGGTCTCTAGCCGTTTTTAAATGATTTTTGCCCTATATTGATGTAGACTCTAATTGGAGGAGACTATGAAAGCATTGTTTGTAGGTGGAAGCGGAACCATAAGCCTGAGTATTGTAAGAAGATTAATGGATCTTGGTTGGGAAGTTTGGACGCTTAATCGAGGCAACAGGAAAGATGAAGTACCTGAAGGCGTCAAAGAGATATTCATGGATGTCAATGATGAAGAGGGTGTAAGAAGGGCACTTGACGGTCTATATTTCGATACTGTGGCTTCTTTCATCGTCTTTGATGAAAGGGATGCCAGGCGTGACATTAGGCTCTTTGGAGATAAAACGGACCAATATATCTTCATTTCTTCTGCATCAGCATACCAGAAGCCTCTCCATTCCCCATTCATTACAGAGGAGACTCCTCTTGAAAACCCCTATTGGGAGTATTCGAGGAACAAGAAGGCTGCAGAAGAAGTGTTTTTCAATGAATACAGAAATACAGGTTTTCCCATTACTGTAGTAAGGCCAAGCCATACCTATGATGACAGGAAGTTTCCTGTGGCCATCCATGGCAAAAAGGGTTCATGGCAGGTGGTTAAGAGAATGCTGGAAGGAAAGAAGATTCTGGTTCCGGGAGATGGTTTATCTTTCTGGACTCTTACTTGGTGTGAAGATTTTGCCCTAGGTTTCACAGGCCTCATGGGAAGGAAAGAGACCATAGGGGAAGCATATCAGATTACAGGAAATGATAGGCTGACGTGGAATGAAATCCTTTCAACCATTGCAGAAGCTGTGTCGGGGGAGTATAGGCCATGCTTTGTTCCATCTTCACTTTTGGGAAAGGTGGGGGCGAAATATGGCTACGATTTTACAGGAGAGCTTCTTGGAGACAAGGCCTGCAACGTAATATTCGTCAATACGAAACTAAGGGCCCTTGTACCGGAAATGGTTACAAAGACTTCTTTCAAAGAGGGGGCCAAGAGGGCTGCCGAGAGGATTCTTTCAGATAAGTCCCTTCAAGTTGAGGATCCGGAGTTCGATGAGTTTTCAGATAGAGTGGTGAAGGCTATGGAGAGAGTGGAGGATGAAATATAGGGAAAGGGAGTTTTACTCCTTTTCCCCATTGTTTTGTGAGAATTCTTTCTTTCGTCTCTTTCTGACGCAGTCGGTAAGAAGATATTCTATCTGCCCGTTAAGGGACCTGAAATCATCTTCCGCCCATCTTGAGAGCTCGTCGAAGAGTTCTTTTGATATTCGAAGTGGTACTTGTTTCTTCTCTGCCATTAATATATCGATCCTGCATTAAGTATAGGATTTGCTTCCTTACTTGAGCATAGCACAACTAGAAGATTTGATACCATCTGTGCTTTTCTTTCTTCGTCCAAATCCACTACGTCATCTTCCTTGAGTTTGTCCAGGGCCATTTCAACCATTGTCACGGCACCCTCTACAATTTTCTTTCTTGCAGCTATGACTGCAATGGCCTGCTGCCTCTGGAGCATTGCAGCTGCAATCTCAGGAGCATATGCAATCTGATTGAGCCTTACCTCCACTATCTCGATACCTGCATCTTCAACCTTGGATGCCAGCTCTTTCTTCATCTCTTCGGCAATGATGGTTGCGGAACCTCTGAGAGTCTTCTCGTTGATTTCGTCCTTCTCGTCGTCTTCGTCATCGATGATGTCGTAGGGGTAGAGGCGGGCAACGTTTCTTATGGTGGAGTCTGTCTGGTTTGAAAGATATTCCTTGTAGTAGTCTACGTTCAATACAGCCTTTGTTGCGTTGACAACCTTCCAGATGACGATTGCGCTGACTTCCACAGGGTTACCCAGCTTGTCGTTTACCTTTTGGTTGCCGTTTACAAAGGTGCATACCTTTGTGCTTACCTTCTTTGCACTGGCTATGGCAGCCTCTGATGCAGATACTTCAGCCTGGCTCTTCTTGCCAGCATATGCTTGAAGTCTGGCATTCTTTGCTTCTGCTATCTTTGCCTGGGGATATATTGCCGAAGCAAATGGATTGACGTACCAGAAGCCGTTTTCATAGATGGTTCCTATATATTTGCCGAAAAGGGAAAGGACAATGGCTTCGTTGGGGTTGATGACCTTCAAGCCTGCAAAGGAAATGCTGCTTGCTATACAAAGAAGGATACCCAGCCCAAGGGATACTCCTCCAAGAACATAACTATCGTACTCGTCGATCAGTATTCCTCCCAGGATCATTAATCCGATGGAAGCCAGTATAAATACTATTATAAGGAAAAGAGGGACAAAGCCCTTTATTGGTTTCAGGATTTTTTCTTCAGTGTATTTTACTTGTGACATACAATCTCTCCTTATGTGATATTATAATGATATCAAATTGAAGCTGTGTCAACAGGAAGAAAAAGTAGGCTTTTCTCTTTCTATGTTCTTTTGCTTTTGTTATATTTCTTACATGGAAGACTATAAGATTGTTCTTTTGATTGATGCAGACAATACCCAGTTGTCGAAATTGGGGGGAATTATACAGGAACTCTCCACCTATGGCCGTATTGTGGTCAAGCGTGCTTATGGCAACTGGAAGAAAAGTACTCTGAAAAACTGGGAAGGGGAACTCAAGAGGCTTGCAATCAAGGCTGAGCAGCAGTTCGATTACGTATCAGGTAAGAATGCCACAGATATGGCCCTGACCATAGATACCATGGATCTGTTGCATAGGGAATCCTACAATGCCTTTGCCATAGTGGCCTCTGACAGTGATTATACTCCCCTTGCCATAAGACTCCATGAAGACGGTGTCTTTGTAATAGGCGTAGGTGAGAGAAAGACTCCCGAGCCCTTCAGGAATGCCTGCGATGAGTTTATATTTCTGGAGAACCTGGATGAAGATAACGATAGGTTCGAGGATTACCAAAACCCCGCTTATTATAGGGAGAGGGAGAACGGTGGCATCGAAGAGGTCCATAGACTTCTCAGAAGAGCCGGAGACAGATATGAGGACGAAGACGGCTTTACCCATATCTCCCAGGCGGGAGCCTATATCAAGCGTGTAAAGCCGGACTTCGATGTCAGGTCCTACAACTACAAGAAACTTTCGGATCTTATTTCCGCTTTTCCAAAGAAATATGAGGTCCGTAGAGATAAATCGTCATTTTACTACAGATGTAGATAGGAGGAAGAAATGGAAAAGATTGAAATATCAAGCTTGGAGCTGAATCCCTTTACTTCAATAGGCCAAGATGATTTCTTGCTAAGTGCAGGGGATGAAAACGGATGGAACACTATGACTGCAGGCTGGGGTGGCTTGGGATATATGTGGGGCTCACCTTGTTGCTTTGTGTTTGTCAGGGAGAGCAGGTACACTCTTTCCTTTATGGATAAGTTCGATTCTTTCTCCGTTTCATTCTTCCCTCCAGAGAAAAAGAGTGTAATGGCTTTCTGTGGCAGCCATAGCGGAAGGGATACAGATAAAGCCAAGGGGGCAGGTTTGACTCCGGTATTTATGGACGGCACTGTGGCCTTTGAGGAAGCCAACCTTACTTTTACACTGAAAAAGGTAAGTAAGCATTTTATAGATAAAGAGGGCTTTGGTTCTGAAATAAAGGACCGCTGGTACAAGAATGATGACTACCACTACATGTTCATAGGAGAAATCAAGAACGCCTATATCATGGATACAGATATAACGGTGGTGGATGAGGAGATCATCTGATAAAGGGAGGGTAGCCTCCCTTTTTCAATGCTCGGCAGCATTTTCCAGGTCTTTCTTTTCGTAGACTATGTAGGAGTATGTGGAGTTTTCCTTTGCTCTCTTCACCATGGTGTCGTAACACTGCTTTCTGAGTTTCTCTTTTCTTTCTTTCATGGGAAGATTTTTATCTGGATAGAAAGGACCGTCTACGAAGGTGACCACTTTGGGGTGCTTCCCAATTAGTTTTTTCTGATAGCAGTTGGTCATGGCGAAAACAGGAGTATCAGTGTAGCAGGGATAACTGAAGGAACCTGCTTTGAAATCCCTTATGCCGGTATAGTAGGGCCAGATATGGGCTTCAGGATATATGGTGATGAAGCCTTTGTTCTTCGCTATCCTATGGTTGATGCATTCCAGCATCTCTTTGTTCTCAGAGAGAGTCTGGCCCAAAGGAATGGCTCCGACCATCTCCACAATATTCTTCAATCCTGGAATGCTGGTGGTGTCGGGCCCCACAAGGATATATCCTCTTTTACGTAGCTTCACTATATTTGGTACAAAGGCATCCAACAGCATATTGGTATGGTTTGCATATATGAAGGCACCTGTTTTCCTGGCAGTCTTCAATACCTTTCTGTTTTTGAATCTCTGCCTATGGGCTACTTTTACAAAAACAAATACAAGAGGTTGAGCAATCATTCTATATATCACAAAGGAACAAGTGTTCCACAGTATATTCTTATGTATATACTCGAAATCATCCCCCAGTGGTTTTTTCTTTATTCCAAGGGAAGCAAAATCATCGTTCAGCTCATCGCTGTAATAAATAGTTTTGTTCTTGTCTGCCATCTTGAAACACCTCTTGCCTAAAGTATTTCTTCTAAAGGGAATGTAATGATTAATTCTATAAAAATAAAGCAACCGTAGCTTTGTTTCTTACAAAAGTGAACACAAGTATAATAGATTGTTTAATAATCTGAACTGACAAGATCATCAAAAAAATGATGAATCCGATAAAGAGCATTTTTCGTCAAGCTGAGAGAGGGGAAGAAAGATATAGTTAGGCCATGAATAGATTTCAAAGGGAAGCAGTTGATAAAATGCAGGAGTTTTTGATCCTGCACTACTTGGAGGACATCACGATCAATGATGTGTTGAGAGTGTCCAACTATTCGCCCTTCCATGCCCAGAGGCTATTTGCTGAAGCCACTGGATATGGAGTGGGGGAGTATTTGAGAAAGCTGAGGCTTACAAGAAGTGCAGAGAGATTGAAAAACGGGGAGAGCGATGTCACCGACCAAGCTTTCGAGTCCGGATATGAAAGCGTAGAAGGTTTTATCAGAGCGTTTAGAAAGGAATTCGGCACATCTGCAGGTGAGTATAAAAGAAGTCCTTCTCCTATCTGTTATTTTATCCCCTACCGTTTGAAATACAGGGATTCCAGATTAAAAGAGGAAAAGAAAATGGCGGAAACAAGAAACATTTTTGTTACAAGAATCACCAAACCCAAGAGAAAGGTAATGATCAAAAGAGGCGTCAAGGGAGAGGAGTACTGGGACTACTCCATGGAAGTGGGATGTGATGTCTGGGGAATACTCAAGAGCATTACTCCTGAACCTGTATGTATGTGGCTTCCAGATAAATACAGAAAGCCAGGTACAAGCAAATATGTCCAGGGAGTGGAATTGCCTTTTGATTGGAATGGCAAGGTGATGGATGGCTTTGAAGTAGTGGATATGGATGAAAGCGAGTACTTGATGTTCCAAGGCGAAGCTTTTGAAGAAGAGAATTACGAAGAAGCCATCAAAGAAGTGGAAAGGGCGATGGAAAAATATGATCCGTCTTTAATCGGTGCCAGATGGAATGAAGACGAGCCACGTATCCAATTGGAGCCAAGGGGTGAAAGAGGATATATAGAGTACAAAGCCATCAAGAAAGCTTGATGCTACTGACAATCAGGCCTATTCCCTTAAAAAGGAGTAGGCTATTTTTATACACTGCAAGAAAAAAGTGTAAAATAATAAATGGTCTTTTATGGTTCTTTGTATCTATAAATTACACAAAAACCCATGGCTGTTATAGTTGTTTATCTCTATTTGTTGACAAATCGTCATTGGCCGAAGGATATTTCTCAATATCTTATAACATTTGTTTGACTTTGGAGACTTATGGCAAGAAATATTTATTACACCCAAGTGGATTATCTTGAAGAATATAGAGGAAAGTCTTTTGAAGGAGAGTGGCCTACAATAGGTGAAGCCTTCTCCATTACTGTCTCTCGATTCCCGGATAATGAAGCCTTGAAGTCCCTGACTCCCTCTTTTCTCTCCTTTACTTTCCGTGAGGCTTATGAAAAGATAGCCCAAATTGCATATTATATTAAGTCAAAGGGAATCAAGAAGGGAGATAACATAGCTGTTTGTGGTAAGAACTCCCCCCAGTGGGCCCTTGCCTACTTGGCTATAACTTTTCTGGGGTGTGTGATAGTTCCCTTGGATCATGGTCTGAGAAATGAGGAATTGGAGAGACTCCTTGATTTCGGAGACGTCAAGGGAATATTTGCAGATGAAGACAAAATCCAAGTCAATGCTCCAAATTTGGAATTCAGGATATCTCTGGAGTGTGGAGATGTTTTTCCATATATATTGGACATAAATGGGGAGAAGTGCACTATGGCCAAGGTGGACTCCGACGACACTGCTGCCATTCTCTTCACTTCAGGCACCACAGGAAACCCCAAGGGCGTAGTGCTTACACACACCAACTTGGTGTCGGATGCCTTCAAAATGCTTAGATACATGACGCTATATCCTACGGATGTAGTATATGCCGTGTTACCCATCCACCATGCATATACTATGACGGCTGTCTTTCTCCAGTGTATGTTCTCCGGTGCCTGCTGTCTATTTGGAAAGAAACTGGTGGTTCCTGTAATATTAAGGGAACTCAGGGAAGCCAAGGTCACTATGTTCCTTGCTGTTCCCATCATCTATAACAGATTCCTTTCTTCCATAATGAAGGGCATAGAGAAAGAGGGGAGGTTAAAGGCCTCTTTGGTCCATTTCCTCATGGAATTGTCCGGGGCGATAAAAAAGATCACAGGAATAAACCTGGGAAAGAAGTTCTTCGGTAAGAGTATTCTTAAAAAAGCTTCTTTGGATGGAATAAGAGTATGTATTTCCGGAGGAGGCCCGCTTCCAGCCTCCACCTTCAGACGGTTCAATCAGCTGGGCTTGGATTTTGTCCAGGGCTATGGACTGACAGAGACTTCTCCTGTAACCCACTTGAATCCGGTAGCCGCATACAAAGAGGAGTCTGTAGGAAAGATAATCCCTACCTTGGAACAGAAGATTGTGGATCCCGATGATGAGGGAAACGGTGTGCTGTATATCAGGGGAAGCGTAGTAATGAAGGGATATTACAAAAACCCGGAAAGCACCAATGAAGTATTGGACGAAGACGGATGGTTCAATACAGGAGACGTGGGGCACATTGATAAAGATGGATATCTATATATTACAGGAAGGGCAAAGTCGGTCATTGTGACTGAAGGGGGAAAGAACGTCTTTCCTGAGGAACTGGAAGACAAGTTCCAGCTTTATGGAGAGATAGAGCAGATATCCATTATTCCTTATATCGGGGATAAAGAGACAAAGTCGGAAATAATCAGGGCCGTAGTGTATCCAAATCCACAGTTATTGAAGGAAAAGGGCATGGATGAGACATCAAAGATAATCAGCGGCATTGTGGAAGAGGTCAATAGAGACCTTCAGAGTTATAAAAAGATTACTCTTGTAACAGTCACCGATGAACCTTTACCCACTACAAGCACTAGAAAAATAAAGCGCTTTGAAGTGATGAAAAAATTCAATTGATTAT
>JALFRH010000055.1 GCA_022785155.1 Spirochaetales bacterium | reverse complement strand
CAATAACTGGGCTATGACGCTGTCTGTTATATTGTCGTCTATTGTTCCGTTGAGAAAAATGATTCTATCTTTTAAGAGCAGCGAGAAGATATCATATTGATAATCTCTTCCTTCCTCGTTCTTTATTACATATGGCATTGTCCTCATACTTCCTCCTTATGCTGTGAATCCAATGACTCTTGTCTTTCTTTCGTTTGAATACTCTTCAGGCATCTCAAAGTCTTCTTCCCTAAGTGTCAGCAGCTCCGTGTCTGAAATGAAGTCATCCAGAGATGAAGAAAGCCTCAGTGCTTTTTTCATTGTCGCCTTTTCAAACAAGTTTCTTACGAACCTTCCGTTTCCAAAGTCTTTGCTTAGTGAGGCGGTTTTGAATATATCTCTGGCCTTACACTCTGCGCCCTCGGTGAGAGAGTAGTTGTTCTTACTAGCCACAAGCTTCAAGATTTCCAACAGTTCCGAGTCTGAGTAGTCGGGGAAATGAACATGGAATGGGATTCTACTTCGTAGCCCCGGATTCTGATTGATAAACTCTTTCATCTCTTTTTCGTATCCGGCAAAGATGACTATGGTGTTCTCCCTCATATTCTCCATCATCTGGACAATGGTGTTTATAGCTTCCTGCCCATAGAGCTTATCTCGGCCGTCCACGAGAGAGTAGGCTTCATCGATGAAGAGGACGGAGCCTTCCGCTATCTTGAAGACTCTCTCCACCTGCATAGCCGTCCATCCGACATATTTGCCTACCAGGTCTTTTCTTCCCACTTCTACAAGTTCTCCCTTGGAAAGCACCCCGTTTTCTTTCATGATCTGTGCAAAAAGACGAGCTACAGTTGTCTTTGCCGTTCCTGGGGCGCCATAGAAGACCATATGGCGTGAAGGTGAAGAGATCTTGAGATTTCTCTTTGCCATAAGTGACTCCATATTGAAGTAAGCTATAGCTTCATCGATGACTCTTTTGGCATTCTCCAAGCCAATGAGGCCTTGCAGCTCTTTATAAGCATTGCCTTTTGGCTTTTTTGCGTTTTCTATATTGAGATTTGACATGAAAGAGCTGTAAGCAGGGAAGGCACTCTTCTTTCTCTCTTCTTTCCAGGTTTTGTAGAGGGAAGAAAGGTTTGAGTAATGGTAGCCTTCGCCTTCAACTACTTTGTCCAGCAAGCTTTCTATATTATTTATGCCATCCTTCTTTGCAAGAAGCTGCAAGTATTCTTTGGCGCCCTGGCCATAGACTAAGTTCTCTTTAAGAATAACAAAGTCCATTTTATCTGAAAGCTCTTTGATTTCATTTAGCGATTCCTCATTGTCATCAAGCTCAATGACTGTAAGGACATTATCTCGATGCATGTTTGCATTGAACATTATTGCTTCAAGTTCTCCATTGTCAGATGGTGTGAAGCAATCATCATTTTCCTCCTCCGCTTTTGTACCTGAAATAATGACTGTACCACCTTCACCTTTATTGTAGAGTCGATTTGCAATTGTCCCCGATTCTTTATAGTTGGCGGAGAAAACATTCTGTAGAGGATTCAGAGAGAGAATGGATACTCTTCTGCTCTTGAGTCTGTTTGCTTTATAGAGGGCTGAAAGAAGCTGCCTTCTCATCTCTATTCTCAAATCTTCATTATCTGAAGCGATAACATAGTGGACGGGATGGCAAATAAACTCTTTTGGCGCAGAAGGAGAAAAGATTCTCTTTTTCTCTTCTTCGATGGATTGAAAGACAATAGAAGAGTCCAGGTCATCTCCAATCATCTCTTCATTGAAATCATTCTGTCTCAAGCAGTATCTTTTATCTCCTACCGTATACTTCTGGCATATATCATCCGGATCGTTTATAAATCCTTGTTTCGTTCCATCTGAAATTGATTTGGCAAACTCTTTTACAGATACTTCTTCTTTCTCTATAGAGTATTCAGGGTTTATTCCCAGAGCCTGGAGAAGAGAAACGATCTCTCTTTCAATATCGCTTTCTGAGTTCAGGGAAGAGGAAATGGACAGTTTCAACTGTGTCTTTTCAATACTTGTAACATTTATACTCAAGTCTCCTTCTTCCAGATTGGAATTGAACTCATTGAGTATATCATTTACTCTATCAATTTCTTTTTTGTCGGCTTTACCGTTGAATAAACCATCGCTTGTTGTAATTAAGTACTTGTAGTAAATCATCTTCTACTCCTTTGTCAGCAATATTTCATAGTTTGAAAAGATTCAGAAAACAAAAAGCATAATTATTTTTTGTAAGCTGATG
>JALFRH010000091.1 GCA_022785155.1 Spirochaetales bacterium | reverse complement strand
GAGGCCCTTGACCATACCTGTCATGACTGGGTCGTTGGAAACACGAATCTTAAGTCCCTTGAAATCTGCGATAGATGAAACAGGCTTGACAGTAAAGAAGTGTCTGAAGCCCTCTTCACCATAGAAGATACCTCTGAGAGGAAGACCGATTTCCTGTGGTTCGTTGAGGAATTCAGCTGCAAGATCAGAGTTTGCAAAGTTCCAGAAGTGATCTCTACTCTCGAATGTGAAAGGAAGAGAGAGAAGCATGGACTTCTTTGCACCATATCCTGTAAGAGCAAAAGCTGAGATTCTGGAGATATCGACAGTTGTAGCGCCACCCATCATACCATCAAGAACGTCGTTTTCGCTTCCAAGGACACCAGAAGCCTGGATGTCGATGATTACAGAACCATTTGTAAGTGTTTCAACCTGTTCCTTGAAATACTGAGCTGTCATACCGACGATTGTATCAAGTGGGTTTACTTCTGCGTAGACAAGAGTGACAGGACCGTCAGCCTTAGCTGCGGTTGTTTCTTTTTCACCGTTTGCAAAAACAGAGAAAACCATAAGTGCACAAAGTGCAAAAGCAACGAGTTTCTTCATATAAATCCTCCGTTTGTTTGTTTTTAAAACCAAGGTCAGACTAAATGAAGTTTCTCCAGCTTGCAACCAAATCGAAAAAATGTAAAAAAAATAGAAAAAAATTGAAAATCCGTAATAATACTATTCGTCTAGAGATTTTATTTCTTCAACTATCTTCATACTCTCAGCATCCAACGTATCATATATGGGGGAAACAGCCTCCTTCCACTTCTCGATTTCATCATAACTGGGATAAGTGACGATGCAACCCTTTATTATGGCGTCCCTTTTGGCCTTCTCCTCTTCTTCATTCCATAGCTGCCTCTCATATATTCCAGCCTCGATGGCAGCTTCCTTTATTACATCCAACAGGTCTTCATCAATGGCCTTTATCTCCTCCATGGCCTTTCTGCTCATAACCATTATTTCAGGTAGTCTCATGTGTTCGTCCAAGAAAACGAACCTGGCTACATCAGAGTGCCCTGTATACATATAGGAAGGAAAATTGTTTTCCGCCCCGTCGATGGTCTTTCTCATTAGTTCAGAATATACACTGCCATATGGTATTTGGATGGTGGAGGCTCCAAGGAGCGAGAATATCTCCTCCATTTTATCATTTTCCTGAGTTCTGATGACCTTATCCTGCAGATCTGAAAGGGTATCGATTTTTTCTATTGTATAAACACTTCTGGCTCCGGCATCGAACCAGGATAGACCTATGGAATCTCCATTTAGAATTGAAAGAAAATAATCCCCCACCTTTCCATCCAATACATTCCACATATGGGCAGAGGATGAGAATAGATAAGGCAACTGCAAAATCTGGAACTCAGGATAGAATGCACTTAAGGTTCCTATGCTGAGACGCATAAAGTCTACGCCTCCATACTCCACCATTCTGAATACGTCATTCTCGTTTCCCAGTCTCCCGTCTCCATACACTTCAATCTTTATCCTTCCATCGCTCTTCTCTTCAACTCTTTGGCTGAAATATCTGGCGGCTCGAGTGGTGGGATAGTAGTCGGGCTGGTTATCTCCATACCTAAGGATAAGAAGAGGTTTTTCACCTTCCTCCGTTTTCTTCGCACAGGAGACCAATAGAATAATTGACAAGAGGCATAGAAGAACTTTCCTCATGCTTCTCCTCCCCTATATCCTCTGTTTTTCCTATATTCCGATGGTGTAAACCCTGTCTTCTTTTTAAAGGCTCTGCAGAAATAGCTTCCGTTTTCATACCCTGTCATCCGCGCTATTTCCCCCATACTTCTCAAAGGATCCTTCAACAACTCCTTTGCAGCATTGGTCCTTACATCGGACAAATAATCGGAGAAGTTTGTTCCACTATACTTTTTGAATATTGAGGAAAGATATGCAGGACTAATTGAAAGCATCTCCCCCACACTATCAAGGCTGACGTATATTGAGGAATAGTTCTTTTCTATCCATCTCTTTACTTTTCTTACTATCTGTGCACCTTTTTCTCCAGCCTCGCTTTCATCTCCATTCCTCAAGCCCTCAAGCTGTCTTTGCACGCCAATACTATCCAATGCCTTTTGGATTGCAGCCACGACTTCTTCTTTGACCACTGGCTTCAAGATATAGTCCGATACCCTTAACTTCACAGCCTCCCTGGCATATTCAAACAAGGAGTATGCAGTGATGAATATGATTCTTACCCTAGGATCGTTTTCAAGTATTCTTTTCGTGGCCTCTATTCCGTTCATAAGAGGCATTTCAATATCCATCAATATTATGTCAGGGTTCCAGAGAGAAGCCTGGGATACAGCTTCTTTCCCATTGTCTGCACATTGGACAGTAACACTTCCAGAGAATGAACTGTACAAAATATCAGATAAATGTCTCTGTTCCGGTATTTCATCGTCGACAACAAGTACCTTCGTCACTTCAGTTATCCTCCTTAACAAGCAATAACGGCATCTTCATAATAACCTTTGTGCCTTTGTCTTTTTCAGATTGGACAGTAAAAGAAGCTGAAGAGGAAAGCATTTGGACTCTTGCAGCGACATTTCCGATTCCTATGTGCTCTTCACCAAGTTTCTTCTCTTTTATCCTTTCATTTACCCTAAACAGTGTTTCTTCATCCATTCCCACGCCGTCATCTGAGATGACAATAGTAAGGAACTCATTGTCACTGTCAATTGTGATCATCACTTCCCCGCCCTCTGTCTTTGGCCCTATTCCATGCCTGAATGCATTCTCTACAATTGGCTGGAGAATAAATGAGGGTACCATTACTTCAGTCAATTCCTCATCCATATAGCTTTCCCACTTTAAGTTTATCCTATCTCCGAATCTTGCCTTATAGAGGGAAGTAAGGGCCACAACGATTCTAATCTCTCTTGCAACAGGGACGCTGTCGCTGTTGCTGCCTAAGGCGTATCGATACAACAGGGCCAGAGAATCGAGCATATCTTCTGTCTTTACAGCCCCTTCATTCTGGGCGGCGAACTTTATTACATTGAGAGTGTTGAACAAAAAGTGGGGGTTGATCCTACTTCTCAGCTGTTGAAGTCTCTCTTCTTCCAAGAGACTTCTAAGGGATAGGGATTCCTTCTCTTTCTCAAAGAGCTCTTCCTGAATGGTGTTCTTTTCTTCAAGAAGCTGTACTTGGCTCTTCATATCATGCTTCATCTTATTGAAGGCTTTTGCCATATATACAATTTCCAAAGGTCCCTTTTCACCTATGTCAGGCACATCCCAGTTTCCTTCTCCCAATAGTTTCGATTGCTTGGAGAATACTCTTACATATGACAAAAGAAGAGCCATAGAAAGAGAAAGGATTGCAGCAAAGATAAGTGAAAGCAAGGTAATTACACTTTGGATATTGTCGATTTTATCATTGATGCTCTGGGTCTTGAGAAAGCTTTCCTTTGTCTTGATGATGGATTCTTCCAAAAGAGAGTCCATAGTGGAGCTGAGATACTCCAAGCAGTAAGAGAGCTTGTTGTAATAGATTCCAGATGCTTTTGTTCTCTCCCCTTGTTGCAGAAGTGTCATGATTTCTTCACTCATGGATAGATATGTAGAATATAGATTGATGGAAGAACGGGACAACAGATACTCTTCTTCGTTTTCCTTGTCATACTCTACATTAAGGGAGAAGTAATACTTGGATCTTTCAATGTTTCTTGATCTTTCCAAAGAGACAAACTCTTCAGTGTCTCCATAATCCCATCTAAAGGAGCTATATGCGTCAACGCTCTCTTCATTAATGGAAATAAAAGAGCTTAGATCCTGAATATGGGATATCATCCTGTTTTGTGGAGTCATAACATAATACTGTCTTAGGGAAATAAGGCCCAGCTGAAGGAGAAAACAAACCAAGAACCCAACCAAGGAACAATAGACTCTTGATGCAAGACTAATCCTCCTAACCTTCATTCTCTCCCCCCTGATACGTATTCTATCATGTTTTACAATAAGAGGAGAAGAAAACCATTATTTCTCTGTTTTTCTCTTTCTTCTCTTTCATTTGGTATCTATACTCCAATTATGGAAACCAAAGTCGTATTGGATTCCCGTACTTTCAGGGAATTTACTATTTTTGATATGCTCGCAAGAAGAAAGGCTTGGAAAAGCCCCGTCACCTTCGCATCGATTATGACCATCTCCGCCATAGTCTGCTTCATTATGCATAAAACAGATGGTGCCGTTCTATTGGGTTCAATTCTCTTGATGATTGGACTTGGTATGCCCATAGTCTATTTCTCTTCCTTTTTTCTGAACCTGAAGGAAGAAATTAAAAAACAAAAACTATCACAAGGAAGATATGTGTATACAATAAATTTGGATTCTTCGGCCATCCACGTAAGAAATGAAAAAGAAGAAGCCACTTATCAGTGGGATAAAGCATACCATGCCTACAGAAACTATGATGCAATATACATATACATTACTTCTGAGCGTGCCTTCATCCTGCCATCAGAGAAAACTGATCAGGATAAAGCCTGGGATTTGATATCAAAGAAGATGAAGGATAAGTGTACAAAAATACAGTCAAACAAAATAAACCTTCGTAGTGTAGGAGAAAAGAGCTGAAAGTAGTATTTCATATATCTTTCCGAAGAAGCAAACAGGTAGTAGATACCTTTTTCTCTATGTTTTTCTCATAAAAAGTAAAAAAAACAAAAAACAGCAAGACAATTTTCGTCATTTTTCTGTTCTATATATAGGAGGAGAAATGACGAACCCCAAAAATGATAAGAATATATACAAGGTATTCAACAACGTCCAGTACAGGCTTCTTGACAACAAGGAGAACTTCTCCCATGTAGTCAACATGGCCCTAGGGAAAGAGGCCACCACCCCTTCGACTCTCCATTCCTGCGACTCCAGGGAGATTGCACTTATCTCCAAGGCCACGGAGAAGGCCATAGAGGAGAACGAAGAGAATGAGGTCGTAAGGGAATCCCTATTAAAGCTCTCGAAGGAACTTTTCAGGGACATAAAGAAGGCCAATATAAAGAAGGACGGCAAGTGCATATATCTATGCATCGAGAACCAGAGCATAAACAGAAAGGATGTCAAGGCAAGGATCCATCTCTATAACGCCCTCTCCTATCTGACTGCCATAGACAAGGATGGATACACCATCCCTGTAATAACCGTGCTTGTGCTATGGGGAAGGGATGAGGGATGGAGGGACACCAGCGCCTTCAATTTCAGAAAGGAACACATTAAGGATTACTTGGAGTTTCTCCCAGTCTACAGCATCCCCACCCTCAGCATCCTTGACCTGAATGAAGAGGAACTGGAGGAAATGAACGACGACCTGAGGATGGCATCCTATGCGGTGAAGATAGCGAAAGGCAAGATGGAATTGGAGGAAAAGATGAAATACTTTGAAAAACTGGGGAAACTATTTAATATTGTAAGTGATGAAGCCAAGGACCTTGCACTTGTATACACAGGAGTGAATGCAAAGAGGGAGGAAGTAATGGAAAACGGATTTGACGAAATCTGGGAATTCTTCAGAAACAAAGGAAGGGAAGATGGAAAGCTAGAAGGCATATCCATTGGAAAGCAAGAGGGCATATCCATTGGAAAACGAGAGGGCAGAAAAGAGGGCATACCCATCGGAGAAAAAAGGGGAATTCTGAAATGCATTCTAGGTTTCCAAAAGAAAACCAACTGCACCTTCGAGGAAGCTGCTGATGCCATAGGCGTC
>JALFRH010000241.1 GCA_022785155.1 Spirochaetales bacterium | reverse complement strand
AGATATACATCAAAATAACAAAGAGGGCTGCTGCTGCACAGAAAATGGTAAGAGGAATCTTAACACTTTTATCTTCAATAAGCATTCTTGCACGTGTGGCTTTACCAGTTAAGGTTGCAGCTGTCTTCTTCTCAAGAACATACTTCTGTACTGCAAACATTCCCAGGGTTATGGCTAGGAGGACAACGGCCATAGCTGCAGCTCCCGGCTTATCGTAGGCACCGGTTATCTGAAGATAGATTGTAGTTGCCAGAGTATCGTAGGAACCACCAATAAGCATAGGGTTTGCAAAGTCTGCTATAGACTCGATGAAAGTAACAAGGAAAGCATTACCCAAGCCTGGGAGGACCAATGGAAGAGTGACGGAGGTAAAGACCTTGAAACGTGTGGCACCCATGTCTCGGGCAGCCTCTTCCAAAGAAGGATCTATATTCTTCAACAAGCCCTTGAGCATCATATAGCACACAGGGAAGAATGTAAGGGTCTGGACAACGGCAATTCCCCAAAAGCCATATACGCTGTTGTCGTAGATGCCCAGAATATGCCTCGTAATGATTCCTGCCTTTCCAAAAAGCATGATCATGGAAAGGGAAAGCACAAATGGAGGAGATACAACAGGTAGCATGGAGACTACTTTAAAGAGTCCACCTACGAATTTGTTCATCCTCAGATATACTTCTACATATGCAAATAATAGTCCCACTATTGTAGATAGAATTCCAACCAAGAATCCTACCTTGAGTGTATTGGTGATTGCAGTGGTAAAGGTTGGAATCTTGAATATTCTCTTGAATACACTGAATCCGAAGCCTCCATCACCCACAAAAGAATCCACCAAAAGAATAGCCAGTGGGTAAAGAATAAATAAAGTGAGAAAAGCGATAAGCACTACAATGGTAGTAACCATTATAGGATCGGATAAGAGCTTTTTCCTATCCAATGCTGCGCCTTGACCTTTGGCCATAGACTTCTCCTTAAGACAAAATATGGCAAAAGAGGGATGGCATACAGTCATCCCTCCCCTGATTTTTGATTTCAGGCAATATTACTTTACCTGGAAACGAGATGTATCATCTGTAGCTGCACCTGAAGCGGCAAGTGCACTCATGACTTCTTCAACATATCTCTTGATATTGTTTGTAGCATCATCATAGTCATAATCGATGACGTTGGATGGATCAAGACCAAACTCATATGCAATCTCTGGCTGTTCTGCATTGTCGAGAACCAGGAACTGATAGGATCCGTTGTCCTTGGCGATGTTTACACAATCTGGAGAAAGAGCAAACTCAATCCAAAGTTTTGCTGCGTTTGGATGCTTGGCTCCCTTGAATATAGCTGTAGCACCGATTTCGCAAGTTGTACCGGAGGATGGAATGACCATACCGATGTTGTCATAACCGTTATCGACAATCTGTGTGATTACGTCATGGAGGAAGCCGAGTCCGATGACACATTCACCTGTTCCGACGTTTTTTGAAGGACCTGAACCGGACTTTGTGTATACCTGGATGTTCTTATCCAAGTCCACCAGGTACTTGATACCTTCATCGTGGCCATATTTCTGGATGACAGTATTGATGATGAGTTTAGCTGTTCCAGCTGTGTTATAGTTACTTGTCCAGATGAGTCCCTTGTACTGAGGATCTGTAAGATCAGCGAAATCCTGTGGGATATCTACGCCAAGTCTTGCAACTTCATCTTTGTTGTACATGATACCAAGAATACCTGTGTAGATACCGAACCATCTGTTCTGGCTATCTTTGTAGACATCCTTTGTAATATGGGAAGCATTCTCTGCATCATATGGTTCCAAGAAACCTTCAGAAGCAAGAACGTTGTAAGGATCTGTTGTGCCGCCGAACCAAACGTCAGCTGATGGATTACCGTTCTCTTCCTCTATCTTAGCCTGGACTTCACCTGTGCTAAGTCTCTGATAGCTTGTCTTGATGCCATAGAGAGCCTGGAATTTCTCACATGCTGCTGCAAGATATTCTTCTTCACAAGAACCATAGACGACGAGTTCGCCTTCTGCCTTAGCCTTCTCAATAAGAGAACTGCTGGATACAGGAGCTGCTGCAGGTGTTTCTGCTGCACCCTGGGCAAATGCTCCAGTGATCACCATAGCAAGGACTAAAAGAACTGCTGTTAGTTTTTTCATTTTTTCTCCCTTTTAGTCAAATTTTATATGACTATTTAGGAATTATCTTTCAGTTTCATTTGTAAAGCAAGAGAATAATAATAAATATTGCACAGCGAGAAATATTTGACCAAGTGATAAATGACGTTAAAAGAGGGGAGCAAAATCAATAAAACACTTTCCGTCTTTTTCATGAATATAGTAATGGCAGGGCTAATTTCCAATAATAGAAGAAATTATAATCACAACAATTGTAACTACTCAGTCATGCCTTGTATAACATGAAACTTTTCAGAAATCTATGTTTTCTCGGAAGAATGCTTGCTAAATGCTGCCATTTTCTATAATTCCTTACTGGATCAGAAAATAAATACATTATTTTTCATTTCCCGAT
>JALFRH010000106.1 GCA_022785155.1 Spirochaetales bacterium | reverse complement strand
TTTTCAGAGTTTCTTGCTTATGCCGTACCTACGTTGTTTATATTTACCTTGGGTCTTCAAATTTTGATGCTTTTTTGGTCCTGAACCAAAAAGCGCCTCCTTAACAATTTGCCATGGGGAGGGAGTTCCCTCCCCATGGCTTTTTTTATGCCTTATCTATATTAACCATACGAACAGTCGGTCGTATTATCTCGAACAAAAGTTTTTATAAGACAAAAACCGAGATACTATCGACAATACTTTCCTTTGGCAGCCAAGGAATGCTTGAGGAATCTATACCTTTCCCAAATTGCCAAGAATGCAGGAATTGCAAAATCCACTCTCTACAGCCATTTTTCATCGAAAGACGAAATGATCGACCAGCTCTACCTATTTATCAGGAAGCAGGCGAAGGAAAGAAAGTCATCACACTTTTTCATCATTGTCAGCATCGTAGAAGTCTGGGAATAGCCGTATTGCCGCCATTTTTTAGGTTTCGTTACGCATGGCAAGGCCTTTGTTGTAGATGAGTCTGCAACATCCGAGGGTCTGATTGATCAAGTCTTTCTGTTCCTTGTTTGGGTGTATCCTGAATCTTACACCTTTTTGCATCATCCCTGTTTGTCCTTCTGTCGTTGTGAGGTCTTCTGGTTCTCTATAGTCAGAACTTTTCGTCTATACTTCGGACACCACACCACATGGCACTTGCAGGAATAGACGGTATTATCATTTGACTTATATCTTTTTATACTCGTATTATACCATCTATTTCCTTTCAATACAAGTATTTGGTCTAATTTCAATTACTTCTGTAACTTCGCTGTACATGTCTTATATCCCCATAGCTGAAACAAGGAGTTTTGCGACACATTTGATAAAGATATTTGATAAAAAAGGAAATGAATTCCTCTACTACGGGAAAGGAGACTTCTTCCCCTTCTATTCATCCTTTGCCATTACATACATCCCAAAGGAATTGGAAATAAAGGATATAGATGTCAAAGACACGATAACCAGCCTCTCCATGGAGTATTCACGGCTATCGGTGACGAAAACAGAGGAGATACTGGAGAAGTTTGCAATAAACCTTTTGGACAACAAAGTGAGCTTCGAGCACCACGGGAAGAACATAAACTTTTTTGTGGAGTATAAGGATCGAAGGGGAATCCAAAAGGCTCTTTCATCAATAGATTTCTACTCTTTCCATCCCCATTGGATAAACGAAAAGGAACATGTCGCCCCTGACGAGACCCAACCCTATTACAAAACACGCTACAGCATGGTATTCGAAAGCAAATATGGAAGAAAGAGCGGCTGGAATGGGTTCTTCACATCCTATGATCTTCCGAACAATTGAAGAGAGATAGCAGATGAAATAAACCGATGTTTGAAATACGCGGATGAAATGTAGTGCCTAAGGCCTGATTTGGCGAAAATCGGCAGAACCGACGAAAACACAATCTATGGCTGCAACGTAGTGTTTCCAGAAGGAATGAAACCATACCTTTACATCGCTCCCGATGCTTCATTCTACCCGGGCATGAAAGTATATGTACCTGTAGGCGTGAAGAACAGTCTGGCAGTAGCCACAATAAAAAGTCTCCGCATCTTATCAAAAGAGAAAGACGCAGAGACTATCAATAAGTGCAGAAGGATTCATTCTCATTTTACAGACAATGAATAATATTCTCATTTGGGAATATTTTATTAGACCCTTGCTCCTCCATCCACCTTTACCACCTGACCTGTGATATACGATGCTGCATCTGAAGCCAAGAAGAGATAAGCATTTGCAATATCTTCAGGTTCACCTACTCTTCCCAGTGGAATATCAGCAGATATCCTGTCAACCATTTCTTTAGGTAAAGCCGAAAGCATATCGGTGCGTGTAACACCTGGAGCTACTGCATTTACTCTTATATGGTCCTTTGCAAGCTCTCTGGAAAGAGATTTCACAAGGCCGTTTACAGCAAACTTGGATGCAGGATAGGAACAACCTGAAGGCTGGCCATATTCACCTACCATGCTGGAAGTGCAGATGATACATCCTCCTCCCTGTTCCTTCATGATCCTGGCTGCAGCCTGGGAGCATACAAAGACAGCGGTGACATTAAGATCCATTACTTTCTGGAACTCTTCAAGAGTATAATCATAGAGGCTTGTCCTGGAAGATAATCCTGCATTATTTGCAAGTATATCCACACTGCCAAATCTATTCTTTACTTTCTCGAAGTCCCTTTTCACCTCTTCAGGATTCATCAAATCAGGCCAAAGTCCAATGACTCTATCTTTGTATTGTGATAGTTTCGATAGGGTTGATTCAACCGAATTTTGCCTTGAGCCCAATAGTGCAACATTTGCACCGTTATCCAAAAACGTCTTTACAATGGAGAAACCGATCCCTCTGGTTCCTCCTGTTACAATTGCTGTTTTTCCTTTTAACACAAACATCCCCTTTTTGTATTATCAATCAGTAGTTTTCAGCAAGAACTTCGAAATAGCTCTGTGGATGGTTACATGTCGGGCAGACACTAGGAGCCTTTGTTCCTACGACAATGTGTCCGCAGTTTCTGCATTCCCAGATCTTTACTTCGCTCTTTTCGAAAACAGCCATAGTCTCAACATTCTTCAAGAGAGCTCTATATCTCTCTTCATGGCGCTTCTCAATAGCTGCAACCAAGCGGAATTTTGCTGCCAATGCCTTGAATCCCTCTTCCTCAGCTGTCTTTGCAAAACCCTCATACATATCTGTCCACTCGTAGTTTTCGCCTTCAGCTGCTGCAGCAAGGTTAGCTGCCGTATCACCGATACCTTCCAATTCCTTGAACCACAACTTTGCGTGTTCCTTCTCATTATCTGCTGTCTTCAAAAAGAGTTCAGCAATCTGCTCGTATCCTTCCTTCTTAGCAACTGACGCAAAGTAAGTATACTTGTTTCTTGCTCCGCTCTCACCAGAAAATGCTGCCATGAGATTCTGTTCAGTCTTTGTTCCACTGTACTTGTTTGCCATTTTTCAAACCCTTTATCTTTTTGATATTTATTTACTCCACAAGGAGTATTTCATAATACATCACCCTTTCTGCAATCAGGGCAAAGCCAATATATCTTAAGGTCGTAGGAATCGATATCCTCCCCAAGATCTGTTTTAAGTGAAGAAGTGATATCCTTAAGGAAAACATCTTTCAGTTTTCCACAGTTTCTGCAGACCAAATGGTCATGACGGATGATCTTATCGTAACGGCAGCCGCCGTTATCCATTACAATCCTTCTTATTAGTCCTTGGTCCGTAAGCTTATTGAGATTGTTATAGCATGTGGCTTTTACAACTCCCGGATACTTCGTCTTCAATACATCAAATACTTCATCAGCAGCGAGATGCTCATGGGACTCAGAAATGATTCTAAGGATTTCTATTTCATACTTGGTCATTTGCATCTCCTTTTTAGATTAATTCTAAATTTATTATACTTATTCTAAATTTTTTGTCAATATATTCTTTAATATAAATATGAGGCGATTTTTTGAAAAAGAAAGGGGTAAGTTTTACATAGATTGCTTTTTGTTTAGTTAGTGGAAATAAATACCGGCTTATAACCGTGTTTTAATATATCTCCGACGCATGGCCATGTGCAAAAAAAAATTGGAGCTTATCTTCTCTCGTCGCCTCCAATCAAGAAAACGACGGCAAGGATGAGAAGAGGCTCCAATTATCAGTGAAGTTTTTATTCTTTGAACGAAGAGATGAAAGCCTTTGTCCTCTCTTCCCTTGGATCGACAAAGAGAGCATCAGGCGCACCTTCTTCCACAATATATCCATTTTCCATGAATATAGCCCAATCCGAGATGTTTCTGGCAAAATTCATCTCGTGAGTCACAACAACCATTGTCATATCTCTCTCTGACAGATCCTTTATTACCGACAATACTTGTCTTGTAAGTTCGGGATCCAAGGCTGAAGTCGGCTCATCAAAGAATAAAATCTTTGGGTCCATAACAAGGGCTCTTGCTATGGAAACTCTCTGTTTTTGTCCCCCCGAAAGCTCTGAAGGATAAGAATCCGCCTTGTCCAAAAGATTCATCTCCTTCAATACCTGTATTGCTCTATCCTCCGCCTCTTCCCTACTTCTGGAGAGTACCGCCCATTGGGCCTCTGTAATGTTACGCATCACAGTAAAGTGAGGGAAGAGATTGAAGGATTGGAATACTAATCCGGTCTTAAGAATGATGGAATGCATTTCCTTGGTGGATGCGTAGACCGCTTTTCCCTCTTTATCCTGGAAAAGAGGCTTTCCATCTATATATAGGCTTCCACCATCAGCCTTTTCAAGCTGAGTAATGATTCTCAACAGCGTAGATTTTCCACTTCCTGAAGGACCGATTATTGAAAGTACATTTCCCTTTTCAAGAGTAAAGGAAATATCTTTCAACACTTCATTGGCCCCAAAGGATTTGGAAATGTGCTCAGCTTTCACCATAATATCCGACACGGTTTTCTCCTCAATATTGCATCTTGCTTTCCAATATATCGAAGACTCTCGATACCAGATAATTCATAATGAAGTAAAAGACGCCTGCAATGAAGATAGGCATTGTGGAGAACTCTCTGGAAGAAGCTGTCTGAGCCAAGCGGAAGAGTTCCACCACACCGATGGTTGATGCCAGGGCAGTATCCTTTACAAGTGTCACAACCTCATTTCCAACGGAAGGAAGAACATTCTTCACAACTTGAGGCAGTACAATATGGAAAAAGGTATATGATTTTGAGAAGCCCAAGACCTTGGCAGCTTCTTTCTGCCCCACATCCAATGCCTGAAGACCAGACCGATAGATTTCTCCGAAGTATGCTGCGTAGTTCAATACAAAGGCAAGAATTGCAGAAGCGAATCTAGGAAGGGAGGCATTGAAGATATAGAAAGGCGCGAAATAGAAGAAGAGCAACTGCAGCAACAGAGGTGTCCCTCTCATAATCTGGATATATGTATCAACCAAAACCCTCACAACCTTCACTTTGCTCATTCTCCCCAAGGCCACAAGAAAGCCAAGGGGGAGAGACATTATGAGAGTCAGGAAGAATACTTCAAGGGAAATAACAGACCCTGAAAGAAGCTGCCCTATCAACTTCATATTTATTTACCTACCACTGTAATATCGGCACCGAACCATTTTGTTGCGATTTCAGCAAGTTTTCCACTGTCCTTAAGGGCATAGAGTTCCTTTTCAACAGCTTCGCAAAGTGCAACCTCACCCTTTCTGAATCCGATTACGTACTCTTCTGCAGAGAGGGTTTCATCCAAGATCCTGAAGTCCTTGCCGGAGCGGTTGATATTGTCATTGGCAACCAAAAGGTCCATTACGATTCCATCCACGCCTCCGATCTCCAGATCCATAAGGGCTGTGAGATAGTCCTTGTACGGGATTATTTCCTTTACGGAATCAGCAAAGCCCTCTGTGTCGTAGATGGCCTCTTCTCCGCTTGATCCAGCCTGGACGCCGATACTCTTTCCCTTCAGGTCTGCTATAGTCTTTATGGAACTGGAAGACTTCACGACAATAACCTGTGCATTGTTTACGTAGGCCATTGAAAGAGTCATTGACTTTTCCCTTTCTTCTGTCTTTGTAAATCCATTCCAGATACAGTCGATCTGACCTGTGGCCAGTTCCTGTTCTTTTGCACTCCAATCGATTGGCTGACACTTCAACTCCACCCCTAGTCCCTTACAGACTTCCTTGGCAAGGTCAATGTCGAAGCCAACGATTTCGTTGTTTTCATCCCTATACCCCATAGGTGGGAAGGAGTCATCAAGTCCTAAGACAAAGACTCCTTTTTCCTTTATCTTCTCCAAAGAACGATCACCTGCCTTTTCAGCAGAGCCTTGGGCGAATACCGTAGAAACCACCATCAAGAATGCAATTGCTATGACAAATATTTTTTTCATTTCGTTTTCTCCTAAGTGGTCTTAATACTACATTGCTTTATCACTTTAGTCTAGTAAAGCGATAAATTATTTTGATAATTCCTAAAAATGTTACCACGCTAACACAATCCAAATAAAACAAGGGACTAATATACGTAATTATGATTCGGAGGTTCTTGCCTCCAAGGTATCGGAGTGCATTTTATCCTTATACTTCGGTTTTATCTTCCAAAGAAATATTGGATAATAAAGGCGAGAGGAAACGATGGAAGGTATTTTTGATAGAACAAAGCTACTGTTGGGAGACGAGGGATTATCCAAGCTCAACAAAGCCCATGTTGCAGTATTCGGTGTTGGAGGCGTCGGGGGATATGCCTTGGAAGCTATTGTCAGAAGTGGTGTGGGGGAAGTTACCATTATAGATAGTGATACTGTCTCTCCATCAAATATCAACCGCCAGCTTATAGCCCTTCATTCAAATATCGGAGAGAAAAAGATCGATGTAGCTGAAAAAAGGATCAAAGATATCAATCCATTTTGTATCGTCCATAAATACGACACCTTCTTTCTTCCTGGAATGGAAGAGAACTTTCCCTTCTCTTCTTTTTCCTACATAGTGGATGCCATAGATACAGTCTCAGGGAAAATTGCGCTTGTCAGCATTGCCCACAGACTCAATATCCCCATCATCTCATCCATGGGTGCCGGCAACAAACTGGATCCTACACTTTTTAAAGTCGTGGACTTGTTCTCCACACACACAGATCCCCTTTCCAGAGTAATGAGAAGAGAACTGAAAAAGAGAGGAATAAATAAACTGAAGGTTGTCTGGTCTCCTGAGAAGCCTATAGAAATAGAGGCAGCCAACAATGAAGAAAAAAGGACTCCTGGTTCAGTTTCCTTTGTGCCTTCTGTGGCAGGATTGATACTAGGGTCCGCTGTAATAAAGGATTTGATATCGAAATAGAAAAGACTGACAAACCCAACTTTTTTTGCAATGGAAAGGCCCTTGGAATAACCGAAGGCACCTGGATATGCTATCTCCAACAGTCTTTTTATGGCTTTCTCGGCCTCTTCCTCATTGCCATGGACCATCCAATACCGATAGAGACCGTAAAGCATAGTATTCTCTTCCAACTGGACTCTGTTTTCCCTTGGAAGAACGACCTTGGCCATTTCTCTTCATCGATGAACTCTTCCGGCTTCACAAGGCCCTTATAGAGTTTTACGCACATGCTGTAACCATAATTCATCTGAGGAGGAACCACATCATCTTTAATGAGAGACAAACACTCCTGGGCTTCTTTATACCTACCAAGTTCACAGTAGGAAGTATAAAGCCAATGGATAAGAGGATAGTGTTCATTTTCGGCTGTAAGATCAAGACAGGCCCTGAAATCAGAGAGACAATCCTCAACTTTATCCATAAGTCTAAGGGTTGTAGCCCTATAGTAGTGGTAAAGCCAATTCTGAGGATCCAGCTGGATGCACATTGTGTACTCTGCAACAGCCTGCCAGCTTTCACCTAAGAGAGAGTGTTTACCACCTCTACCGAAGTAGTTTGGTGCATAGAACGGAGCATATGCTATTCCATGGGAATGGACTTCTGCCGCTTCCCTATATTTCTTCTCCAGTCCCAGTGCCTTTCCATATACTTACCAACCATAGGGATCGGTTTCATCTTTTTCAAGAATAGCCTTACCCTCCTCCACCTTTGGCTGCATCATCAATATTTCCCTCATTTTTCCGTTTTTCTCTTCATTGAAAACAAACTTCATATATCCTCCGGTTGGGAGAATTATACAATTTGTAGAGTAAAACGAAAGCCTAGTATTACGTACCTTATGTCTCGGAGTGACAAGGGAGAATGATGGTGAAGACACTGCCTTCTCCAAGACTACTCTTTACAGAAACCTCTCCTCCCATTCTCTCGACACCGTTTTTTACAATGGATAAGCCTAAGCCTGTGCCTCCGCTCTCCCTGCTTCTGCTCTTGTCCACCCTATAGAAGCGTTCGAAGATTCTTTCAATGGAGTCCTGAGGAATGCCGATACCATTGTCCGAGACACTGATCTCCACCTTTCCATTGTTTTCTTTGGCGTCCACCTTCACATAGCCCCCCTTCTTGTTGTATCTGATGGCGTTGTCAAGAAGGTTGGATATGACATCCGAAAACACTTTGTTCCAGCCATTGATGGTGACGGAGGAAGGCACTCTGTTTTCCAGTGTAACCTGGTTCTCTTCAGCCTTGTGCTGGAGCTTGCCTATTTCCTCACTTACGGTAGATTTCACATCTATCTCTTCGATTTCGTTTTCATAACCCTCGTCAAGGCTTGAAAGCTCTATGATATCCCCCACAATATCCCTGAGTCTCAAGGCTTCCTTGTTTATTTCGTAAGCAAAGTCAGTAACCTTTTCCCTTTCGATATTTGGGTTTGCCAGGAGTTCAGAGAAGCCCATGATGGTTGTAATAGGGGTCTTGAGTTCGTGAGATACGTTTGCAGTGAACTCCTTTCTCATTCTCTCCCTTTCGCTCTTCTCCGTTATGTCCCTCATCAATACCACCGCCCCGCCGCTTCTGCTGGAGTATGCAGATAGCTCTATGATCTTCGAGCACACTTCAAAGGATGTCTCTCCATCCTTTCCGTCGAAGGCGGATAGCACCACATCCTTTGCTTCAGGAGAATCCAAACATGCAAGGAAGGGTTTATTGTCCTCAAGCTTTTCCTTCAGGAGGGCTGCCGCACTCTTATTGAAGGACAGGATCCTTCCCCCTTTACCCAATACAACAAGACCTTCTGAAAGGGATGAGACGATAAATTCGAACTCTTTTCTTGTCCTTTCTTTATCTTCTATCTCTTCCCTCACCTGGTTTTTCTGTCTTGCTATCTTCAGAAGAAGAGGAGAAATCTCATCATAGACATTGTTCTCTTCAGGCTTATCAAGATCCAGGGCGTTGATAGGTTTTACGATGTAATCAGAGGCCTTGGCGGCTATGAAGACCACAAGAATAAGAAGAATTATCACCAAGGATATTACAGGTCCTGCAACCATGGAGAAGAAGGCAATGACCGTGGAGGTATTCTTGCTTAGTCTCAGGACATTTCCATCAGAAAGCAGGACAGCTTCATATATCTGCTTGATGGATAGAGTATTGCTCTGCCTTTCATCGCTTCCTCTTCCCATTATGAAGGCTTCCCTGACTTCTTTTCTTTCACTATGGTTTTCCATGGTGTCTATGGAAGAGGAGGAATCATATAGGACGTTTCCATCAGGAGCAATAATGGTCAGTCTGCCATTTCTGCCGCCTATTGCAGTTATATCCTCTCCTGTCTCATATAGATAGGAAAGGATATCAAGCTCCTCGGACAGTGTGACTTTTACGTTGTCTTCATACACCCCATGATAAAGGACAGCTGTTACGACAACTGTAAGCAATATAAATACTGCAGCCACGAGAGCTGTAACAAAAGCTATAGTTTTTTTCACTTTATTCTCCGTCAAATCTGTAGCCAAGGCCTTTTACAGTTTCAATGGCTTTTCCAGAAGGACCCAGTTTCTCCCTCAAGTGCCTTACATGTACATCAACGGTCCTGGTCTCTCCTACATAAGAGTATCCCCAGACCTCTGTAAGAAGCTTGTCTCTTGAGAGGGCGATGCCTTTATGGGTCATAAAGTATTCAAGAAGTGCAAACTCCTTGTTGGTCAACACCACTTCTTCTTCATTGATGAAAAGCTTATGGGAAGAAAGATCCAGTTTGATGCCTTCACACTCCAGGTCCTCGGCTTTGTCCCCATCGTAGGAGATGCCGCTTCGTCTGATGGCGGCCTTCACCCTGCTGATGAGCTCCAGGATGCCGAAAGGCTTGCTGATGTAATCATCCGCTCCTTCATCCAGACCTTTTGCTATGTCATATTCGCTATCTTTGGCTGTAAGCATGATTACAGGAGTATTTTTCAGTTTATCGTCTTTCCTGATTCTATGGAGAATCTCAATTCCATCCATTCCAGGGAGCATTATGTCCAACAGAAACAGATCCACTTTGTCAGGAAGGGAAGAAAAGGCATCCTCTCCACTGGCAAAGGAGACTACTGGAATGGAATTGGAGGATAGGGCATACTCTACAAGCTTTCTAATGGATGGATCATCTTCAACAAGGACAGTCATATACCTATTTTAACCTTCACTTTTCACATCTTCAACCGTGCCGCACTCTTCAATTACAGCATGGGCTATGGAAGCGGCATGGTCTCCCATTCTCTCAAGATACTTTGCCCCGATGACCACATCTGCAGCTTCTTCGTATCCATCCCTTCCGCTTCTGATGAATTCGCAGAGCTTCTTTCTGGCATTGGAGAAACCCTCATCCACCACGTCATCAAAGACCTCCACCTTCTTTGCCTTGTCAAGGTCCTTTGACATAAATACTGAAATAGCATCAGAAAGCATTTTCTTTACATTCAAAGCCATATCCAACAACCCTATTTCCCTGCAGATGTCCGGAGAAGACAAATAATCCAGCATCTCGCAGAAATCCAAGGAGTTGTCACCGATACGAGAAAGGTCCCTGATTGTACAGAGTGTAGATGAAATGCGTTTCAAGTCCCTTGCCACAGGATGATATTTCAGAAGCAGATTAATGCAGGAAGACTCCAAGCTCTTGCTCTTTTCCTCAATATCCTGGGCAATCTCCCTGATCCTCTCCTTTCCATAGGAGTTGTTGAGGGAGGATGTTATTATTCCCAAAGCCTCCTCCACCAGTGTGGAGAGGGACATTGTCCCCAAACCTAGTTTATCCAACTCTTCGTCTATACGTGATTTCATCAACCGAACCTCCCTGTAATATAATCTTCCGTCCTCTTGTCGTGGGGGGTGTAGAACATCTTCGTAGTCTCACCATACTCCACCATTTCCCCCAAAAGGAAGAATGCCGTCATATCGCTTATCCTAAGAGCCTGCTGCATGTTGTGGGTGACAATTACAATTGTGTACCTATCTTTTAGAGTCAGTAGAAGCTCTTCGATTTTTTCAGTGCTTATTGGATCCAAAGCAGATGTAGGCTCGTCAAGAAGCAGTACATCAGGCTCTACAGCCAAGGCTCTTGCAATACAGAGTCTCTGCATCTGGCCGCCGCTGAGCCCCATGGCGGATGAGTTGAGTCTATCCTTGACTTCATCCCATAGACCCGCCTCGGTCAAAGCCTTCTCGACTTTTTCCTGAAGCTTCACCTTTTTCTTCAGCCCATGGGTCTTGGGGCCATAGGCAATGTTTTCGAATATTGAAAAAGGAAATGGATTTGGTTTCTGGAAAACCATACCTACGTTCTTTCTCAGTTGCGCAGTATCACAACCGGGAGCATAGATATCTTCATTGTTATAATAGATCTTTCCTTCGATCCTACAATCCTTAATCAAGTCGTTCATTCTATTGAGACATCTGAGAAAGGTACTCTTTCCACAACCTGAAGGACCTATCAGAGACACGATCTTCTTCTCGTCTATGGATATGTTTATTCCTTTCAACGCTTCTTTCTCTCCATAATAGAGATGAAGATCTTCCGCTTTCATTTTCTCACTCATTCTTTCCTCCGACCATTTTACCAAGCCTGTTTGAAATGAAGTTCACTATCAATACCAATACCATAAGTACTGCAGCCACGGCTCTGGCCTCCTCCATATGGAGACCTTCACTTGTCAGGGCATACATGTGTACAGATAGGGTCCTAGCTGGAGACAAGAGGCTCTCTGCAAGGCCTGTTGCCGTACCTGCTGTATAAATCAGTGCTGCGCTTTCCCCCAATACTCTTCCCATTCCAAGGATTATTCCTGAAATAATGCCAGGCATTGCAGAAGGAAGAAGGACTTTTGAGATTGTCCTGAGTTTTCCCGCACCTAAAGCCAAGGAGCTTTCCTCCAAGCCCTTTGACAGGGCCAAGAAGGCTTCTTCGCTGGTCCTCATGATCAAAGGAAGGATCATGATGGCCATAGTCAGGGCACCGGAGATAAGGGAGTATCCAAGTCCACATACTGTGGAGAAGAAAATGTTTCCAAAGAGACCATATACAATGGAGGGAATTCCAGAGAGAGTCTCACTGGTCATTCTTATGACCTTTACAACAGCCCCTTCCTTCTTATATTGAGTCAGGAATATTGCGGCACCCAAGCCCAAGGGAATTGCAATGACAAGGGACAATACAATCATAAATAGCGTATTAATGATTGCAGGCATCATGGATACGTTTTCACTGTTGTATTTCCACTGGAAAAGTGAGAGCTTGATCTGTGGGATACCCAAAATAAGGACATATAAGATGATTCCTGCCAATATCAACAAAACGATGAAGGCGGAGATCTTCAACATTATTCCTATGAGTTTGGATTTCATGTTCTTCATTTTTTCCTCCTGATAAGGGAGAAGGATAGATTCAGAATCAAAACGAATACAAAGAGCACTGCACCTGTTGCAATCAGCGCCTCTCTATGAAGATCTGTTGCATATCCCATTTCCAAGACGATGTTCGCCGTCATGGTCCTGACACCTTCCAATAATCCACTTGGAATTCTAGGCTGGTTTCCTGCAACCATAACCACGGCCATTGTCTCTCCGATACTTCTTCCCACACCAAGGATCACGGAAGAAAGGATTCCTGAGGATGCTGCAGGAACCATAACCCTAAAGACCGCCCTTTCCTTTGAATCTCCAAGAGCCAGGGCACCTTCAAGAAGGCTACCGTCCAAAGCTCTGAGGGAGCTTTCAGATACTGTGATGATAGTAGGGAGAATCATGAAGGAAAGAAGCACGGATGCAGTCAAAATACTCTTTCCATTTCCAAAGACAGTTCTGAACATTGGGACAAGAACCATAAGACCGAAG
>JALFRH010000088.1 GCA_022785155.1 Spirochaetales bacterium | reverse complement strand
ATATAAAGCCAACAGGGAGTCTGCACCCCAGGATCTCCATGCCCAGGTCCAGCCTATCAGGGATACTTTGGCTAAAATCAAGATACCAGTACTATCCAAGGTCGGATTTGAGGCTGATGACATTATGGCATCCCTTTCTTCCTGGGCCAACGACAATGGTTGGAATGTAGTCATCGTTACAGGAGACAAGGACCTTTGTCAGCTGGTGGGAGACCATATAACCGCCCTTAGGCCTCCAAAGAAGAATGGTGAGAAAAAATATGTATTTATGGATAGGGAGGGGGTGAAGGAGTTCTACGGAGTATATCCAGAGCAGATTGTGGATTACCTTACCATCCTTGGTGATACTTCCGATAACGTACCTGGAGTAAAGGGAATTGGAGAAAAGGGTGCGGTAAAGCTTCTCACCGAGTATTTGACCCTTGATGGGGTGTATCGTCATTTGGACTCCCTTTCCACAGGCATGAAGAAAGCCCTGGAAAACGCCAGAGATACCATCGAGCTATCAAGGACATTGATCAAACTCCGTTTCGATGCTTCTCCCGAGGGCTTCGACCTTGAGGCGATGAGAATATCTTCCTTCGATATTCCCTCTGCGGTGGATGACTTTGTATCCAGGGATATGAAGAGAATAGCGTCCTTGGCCTCTGCCAAGAAAAACGGAGGAGAGGGAAAATCCGCCTATATGGATAGGGCTGAGGAGGAGACGTCCCGGATAGAGCCTTTGTTGACTGAAGGCGAGAAGTATCTTTTGGAAAAGGGAAGCTACGAAATCCTCTCTGACAAGACCGAAGTGGAGAAGAGGCTTGAGAAGGCTCTGATGTTCTCTTCCCAGGAGGTGGCCTTGGAGTTCCTGTCCGATGGATACCTTCCTACGTCTCCTGTATTGGGTGTCTCTTTATCTCTGGAGCCACTTAAGGCCTTCTTCATCCCCTTTGGGGAAAACGGCCTCGAGGTTTCAGATTTCGCTTTGATTGCAGAAAAGTATCTGAATGGAAAAATGAGGGTCATTTCCCATTCCGTGAAGTCACAGCTTGAAAGATCTAGGAACCTGTCTATTCATCTATCCTTCTCTTCAGACACCATGATCCAGGCTTGGATGGTGAACTCCAATGAAGGAGTATTTTCCTTGGACTTCACAGTTTCCAGATATTTTTCACAGACACTATTGTCCCTTCCAGATCTATGTGGAGATAGAAGTGTGGAGTCCCTGTCCTTGGAAGAAAAGGCCAGATACACAAACTTGAGGGCTGATTACATACACCGTCTTTCAAGGGTCTTGGGAAGAAGACTCCATGAAAAAGGACTATGGGATGCCTATGTCTCCATGGAGATTCCCCTTATTCCTATTCTTTCGGAAATGGAGGACAACGGTATCCTGATTTCTGAAGAGAAGATGAATGAGCTCAAGACCAAGACGGACAATAGAATCCAGGATCTTGTCTCTTCCATATACAAAGAGGCCGGGTATGAATTCAACATAAACTCCACTCTCCAGCTTTCATCCCTTCTGTTTGAGGAAAGGAAGCTTCCTCCAGGAAAGAAAACCCAGCGTGGATACTCTACAGATACAGCGACTTTGGAGGGATTGATAGGTACTGGAGATCCGATTATTGGGATGATATTGGAGTATAGGGCCCTGTCAAAGCTGAAGAGCACATATATCGATGTTCTTCCTTCTTTGGCCGACGGGAACGGCAGGATACATACTTCGTTCTTGCAGACAGGAACTGCTACAGGTCGTCTTTCCTCCAGAAACCCCAACCTCCAGAATATTCCTGTAAGGACGGATGAAGGCCGTTTGATCAGAAACGCCTTTGTCCCTGGAGAAGGGAATATCTTCATAAGTGCGGACTACTCCCAGATCGAGTTGGTGGTGCTCTCTTGGATGGCCAAGGACCCTGGTTTGATGGAAGCCTTCCTTTCCGGAGAAGACGTACATAAATACACTGCCGCCTTGATATATGAAAAACCCGTGGAGGAAGTGAATCCCCATGAGAGAAGAGTGGCCAAAACCATTAACTTCGGCATTATGTATGGTATGAGCGCCTTCAGGCTCTCCAATGAACTGGGTATTACCAGAAGCGAGGCCAAGGAGTTCATAGACAAGTATTTCCAACGTTACAGCGGAGTCAGACAATTTGTGGAGGCTACGGTGAAGAGTGCCGAAGAAAAGGGCTATGTCTCCACATATTGGGGCCACATGCGTGAAATAACGGGAATAAACAGCAGGAACAAAACAGAGAAGGCTGCTGCAGAGAGGACTGCTGTAAACACTGTGATCCAGGGTACTGCTGCAGAGATCATGAAAAAAGCCATGATAAGCGTGGATGGTGCATTGAAGGAAGGAAAGTATAAGACCAAACTCCTTCTTCAGGTCCATGATGAATTGATATTCCAGGTTCCACTGGATGAAGCGGATGAAGTGGAGAAGCTTATCAAGGAAAAGATGGAGAATGTGGTGAAGCTTCCTGTTCCTCTCCGCTCCTCGGTTGAACGTGGATATAGTTGGGGGGATATGCACTGATGATAATCGGTCTTACTGGAAAAAGCTGCTCAGGAAAAGATTATGTCTCCCATATGTTCGGGGATGAGTTTCTGGTCATCGACGAGGACCATCTGGGTCACATTGCCCTGGATGTAAACAAAGATAAGTTGGTGGATGCTTTTGGAGAGGATATCCTGAGAGATGGAAAGGTGGATAGAAAAAAACTGGGGCCCATTGTCTTCTCCGATAAAGAGAAGTTGGAGAAACTCAACTCCATTTCCCATCCTTGGATGGTAAGTGAAACACTGAGAATGTGCAGGGAGGCTGAGAAAGAGGGGAAGATCGGAGTCATCAATGCAGCAATACTTGAGAAGATGGGCTTTGTCCCATACTGCGATGAAGTGGTCTTGGTTTCCTCTCCATACTCAGAAAGGCTCAAAAGGGCCGTAAAGAGGGATGGAATAACTCCCGAGGCTTTTGAAAAGAGAAACGAAAGCCAAAAAGACATAGGTTCCACACTTAATGGGGACAATGTGAAGGTAACAATAATCAATAATAGTGGTGATAAATTATCACTTTCTCGACAAGTGAATGAGTATTGTGATAGAATTTTGTCCAAGAGGTCCCAATGAGCAGAAGATCTGGCGCAGTGGCATTGACTGCAACTATTACGGTCACCTTGTTTGTGGCTGTCATGACATTTGTCTTGAATCCTAATAACCTTAGTGATGATTATGCTTCAATTGTGTTGGAAGAGGCAAAAAACAGGCAGAATGTTCCTGTGACAATGGTTGCCCAGCCTTTGGAGACCAATGTAGAAGTTCTTAGGGAAGAGGATATTATGGCCGGAAAAGTATCCACCATCCTTAAAGAAGACGAAAGCTTTATGGGTTATGTCGGAGATAAGTCTTCAGAGTATGTGGGAGAGAAACTCTCCGATCTGGAGGAAATCTACGCTTCCGATACTATAGACCGCATTAAAGAGGGAGACGAAGCATCACGTTCCTATGCCGATGGTATTCTTGCTTCTTCCAAAGCATATACAGATGAGAAGGAAGCTTCCATTCTGTCTTATTCCCAGGCTCTCAGCGGTGAAAACACTGCCTATGTAGACTCAAACGTATCTGCCCTCAACCAGGAGATTTCTTCCCTCAAGGCCGAGATCTCTACCCTTAAGAGCGAACTGGAAAGCGTAAAGGAGGCTGGTTTTACAATTGACGAAGCTGTAGCAGCCCTTCTTGAAGACCAAGACTTCATCAATGCTCTCAGTGCTGAAGTGTCAAAGAGAGCCGGTGTTGAGATCGATAGTGAGGAACTTGTTTCCCTTATCCTTTCCTCTGCATCTTTCAATACAGGTCTGAAGGCCGCCATGAGCGACTACTATGCTTCACTTGAAGCAGAGAAGAAGGCCGCCGCTTCAATTCCTATTCCTGTTTTTGATACTGCTACAAGCCAGGAGTATTCTGAAGAAGAGTACTTGGAGGCGAGAGACGAAAAGAGAGGAGAGGAGATAAACAGAATTCTGACTTTCCTTGGTTACTGATATCAGCCACCCTTCGGGGTGGTTTTTTAATGCCCCATTCTTTCTAATGAGTTATTTCCCTTTTGGGTGTAGAATGTAGCCATGAAGAATAACGAGTTGTATTCACTGCTTGCTTCCCTGGTTTCCACAGATTCCGTAAGTGGAAATGAGAAGGGCATTGTTGATTTTCTTGATGATAAATTCACCTCTTTGGGTTTTGCCGTGCATAGAATGGAATCAGGGTCCATTTGTGGCGTATTGGATGGAGACAGGCCTGGAAAGACAGTACTTCTGGATGCCCATATAGATACTGTGGGGGTTCCCGATGTAAGTAAATGGACTTACGATCCCTTCTCTCTTACGCGGGATGGAAAGAGAATATATGGCAGGGGAACCAGCGACATGAAGGGTGGACTGGCAGCTATAATAGGCGGTGCCTCTGAGTTTGTAAATAAGAGTTTTCCTGGAAGAATAATAGTCTCATGTATCGTAGAAGAAGAGAGATTTGAAGGAATCTGTTCCAGGGAAGTATCGAAGCGCTTCAAGCCCGATTATGTTGTAATCGGAGAATCCACAGGAGGAAAACTCAACATCGGACAGAGGGGAAGGTGTGAAATACTCTTGGAAGCAGAGGGTAGATCCTGCCATTCATCAAACCCTGAAGAAGGAATAAACGCCATAAGGGTAATGATGGATGCAATAGAAGCTTTGGATGATCTGGATGTTGTCGAAGACGAGATGCTGGGTAAGGGCATAATGGCTTTGACGGATATAATCTCCTCCCCATATCCTGGAGCTTCCGTCATTCCTGAAAAGTGTTACGCGACTTTCGATAGGCGGACTATTGTGGGGGAGACTGGAGAGAGCGTACTTTCCCCTATAAACTCCCTTTTGGAAAAGAGAGGAATAAAAGCCAAGGCCAAGATAGCCTATGGTGTGACTGATACATACACTGGACACCATCTTGAAGCCCCAAGATTCTTCCCTGCATGGAAGATGAGGGACCAGGATGAAGTATCCATAAAGGCAAGGAAAGGCTTGGAAAGCGTAGGACTCTGGGAAGGCTTCAGCCACTACTCCTTCTGTACAAACGGCAGCCACTATATGGGGGAAGCCGGAATCCCTACAGTGGGATATGGACCTGGAAGGGAGAAGCTCGCCCACATTGTGGACGAGTATATCGAGGAAGAGGAACTCTATAGGACGAAACGTGGTATAGAGGGCATAATCGGGGGCTTACTGGGAAGCACACTTTAATTATCCTCAGGATAGTGCCTCTCTTCCCCCTCCGGAGTAAGGAATGTCCATACTCCATCCTTCATTCCTTGGTTGCTCTTTGAGTCTACAGGAACCTTTCCTCCACCTTGGGGAAGATCGATTGTGTATTGTGGGAGCCCCAGACCGCTGAGAGTCTCCCGCATACCTTTGAATATCTCCATTCCCTTGGATAGAGGCACCCTTAAATGTGCAGTACCCTGGACCAGGTCTCCTTGGAAAAGATAGTATGGCTTGATCCTAAGGGAGAGAAGAAGATCTGAAAGCTCCGTCTCCACTTGGACGCTGTCGTTTACACCTCTGAGGAGAACAGTCTGATTCATTATGGGTATTCCAAGTTTTATGAACTCATTTATTGCAGCCTTGGCCTTATCCGTCACCTCCAAGGGGTGGTTGAATTGTGTCATCAGATAGAAAGGAGCTCCATAGGAGTTCTTCTCTATGACTTTAAAAAGCTGGGGGGTAAAACGGTCAGGGTTTGATGTAAGGGCCCTGGAGCATAGACGGTAAATGATGTCAGGCCTGGCTTCTTTGAACTTGCCCAATAGATAATCCAAGGAAGAGTCTGAAAGGGTGAACATGTCTCCACCTGTAAGGAGGACTTCCCTTATTTCATCATGGGAAGAGAGGAAAGAACAGGCCTTGTTTATATCGTCCTCTGTAGCAGGACCCACCATAGTTCCTGCAAAGCGTCTCCTGAAGCAGTGCCTGCAATAGGCAAAGCAGCTATCTGTAACAAGAAAAGCGGCCCTATTTTTGTATCGTCTCACCAAGCGTGGTGTAACTGAGTATTCCTTCTCCATCTGGGGATCAAGATTACCCAAGGTGTCATGGTTCTCTTTGACAGAAGGAACGAACTGCCTTCTTATGGCTGCATTGGTAAGAAGAGGGGTCAAATGGTCGGATACCAGAATGGGGAGGGTATGGCCACCATCCTCCCTCCATTCCTTTTCTTCTTCGTCAAGTGTTATACATTTTTCCAGGTCATCAAAATTCATTAGAGGCATAGTTGTTGTTTTAACGTAAAAATTACTTGTATTGCAATGAAAAAGAAATTGAAAATTGCACTACACCTTAGAGAACAATATAATAAAGTGGTAAAAAGGAGAAAAAAATGTCATCCTCCCCAATAAAATTGAAGCTAAACGTAAAGAGGACACTTCTCATTGGATTTGCCTTCTTTGGAATTCTACTTCTATGGCAGGTATATGATTCCTGGTGTCCCACCTTCCTTACAGATATCTTTGCCCGCCGCATGTATGGAATGTCATCTGCAGAACTGAAGATTGGTGGAGATGCCCACAAGATCCTGTCAGTGCAGTGGATAGTAGGAATAATTATGGCCTGCGATAACCTTGCAGCCTTGATTCTTCTTCCTATCTTCGGCCGCTTGTCAGATAAAACCAAGAGCCCCATCGGAAAGAGAATGCCATATATTCTTACAGGAACCTTCGTTTCTGCCATCGCCTTCCCTTTTATTCCTCTTTTCTTCCACTACAACAACATCCTCGGCATGGTGATATCCATGGCCATAGTGCTTATATTCATGATGATGTATCGTAACCCTGCAGTAGCCCTTATGCCTGATGTTACACCCAAACCATTGAGAGCCAAGGCAAACGGCATCATCAATATCGTAGGATATTTGGGAGGAGCCAGTGCAACTATCCTCGGAATCTTCCTTCCTCTCTCAAATTACATCAACACCACAGACGAGAACAGAAAGGTATGGATGATTGAGATTCCTTTCATCATCGCTTCCATTCTTATGGTCATATCAGCAATGGTCCTCTTCTTCACTGTAAATGAAAACAAAATCGAAGAAGAGATAAAGGATGAACTGGAAGAGGGAGAGAGACTTGCTGCAGTAGAGACTCCTATCGATGACTCAAAGCCTATGAGCAAGGCAAACAGGAACATGCTCTTTGCCATTCTTGCCGCTGAGTTCCTGTGGTTTATGTCAGATAACGCTGTAGGAACATATATTGGAAACTATGTAATCTACTATCTCAACAGCGTCTCTTCTGCAACAATGATCCTTACAATAATCGGTGGCGTGGCATCGGTCGTGGGTTTTGCCATTGCCGGTGGCATTGCAGACAAAATAGGTCGTAAATGGACCATTTCCATTGGTTTGGGAATATCTCTTATAGGATATATCCTCATGAGCTTCATTTCCCCATCCGGAAAGGTTGTAGGTGTAAACGGCGAGTTCTCATTCCCTGTCCTCCTGTATGTAATCTGGGTGATAAAGGGCTTTGGAATGTCACTTGTACACAACTGTTCCTTCCCGATGATCGTTGAGCTCTGCTCCAGTAAGAAGATCGGCCAGTTCACAGGTTACTATTATGCTGCAAGTATGTCGGCCCAGACTGTCACACCTATTCTCCTCGGTCTTCTCTTTACACGTACAGGAGCATGGAAGGTACTCCCAGTATACGCAGCGGTACTTCTTGCCCTTTCCTTCGCATTGTTCTCAGCTTTGGTCAAGAACATCAAGGCCTGCAAGGTGAAGAATGCCAAGGGCTTGGATGCCATAGGCGCAGACGACTGATGATCCAATAGACAACAGGCCGTGGAGTAATGTTCTATGGTCTGTTTTTTTCTTGACGAAAACCCATGCAAAAAGGATGATTTTACTATGTCTACACATATTACAGCAGAAAAAGGAATGGTTGCAGAGTGTGTTCTTCTCCCAGGAGATCCCTTGAGGGCTGAACATATCGCAAATAAGTTTTTTGAGAACCCGGTCAGGTATAATGAAACCAGAGGAATGTATGGTTACACAGGTACATGGAATGGCCACAGGGTATCTGTACAGGGAACGGGAATGGGAATGCCTTCCTTCTCCATCTATGCCAATGAGCTTATAGACTTCTTCGGTTGCAGGAAACTCATTAGAGTCGGCACCTGTGGTAGCAACAATGAAAAACTGAAACTCAGGGACGTGTTCATTGCACAGTCAGCCAACACAGACAGCGGCATGAACATAGATAGATTCGGTTCGTCTTTCCACTATGCCCCCGTTCCATCTTTTTCCTTGATGTATAAAGCCTATGAAGAGGCAAAGAAGGCAGGGATATCAGTAACTGTAGGCCCTTGTTTCTCTTCAGATAAATTCTATGATGACAGACATGGAGAGAAAATGGCCATTATGCAGAAGCTTGGAATCATGGCTGAGGAAATGGAGGCTGCAGAACTATATACACTGGGTGCATTGAAGAACGTGGAGACTTTGGCTCTCTTTACTGTAAGCGACGATATCCTCACAGGTGAGCAGACCAGTGCAAAAGAGAGGCAGACCACCTTCGACAACATGATTGAGATTGCCCTCAGGTCATTCTTTGCATAAAGTATACGGGTGGAGAGCCACCCGTTCTTGATATAATACTATTTTTTGTTGCATTCGAGGCGCCATCAGCGCCTGTCGGCAACAGCGGGTTATTACACGGTGTGCAAACCACCGACTGAGCCGGTGGTACTGATTCTCACGAAAATCCAGAACTTCCTAGAGAAGAGTTTTTGACCGCTGGTAGAATAGAAAAGGAACTGAAATCCTTCGGCCTTGAGACAAAGAGGGTTGATGGAACTGGAGTCTACTCTGAAATTCATGGCAGGAGCGGCGGAAAGACAATCATCCTCAGGACCGACATCGACGCTCTTCCTGTGGAGGAGACCAATGGCTGCTCCTTTAAGAGCAAAAAGATCGGTGTGATGCATGCCTGTGGTCATGATGCCCATGCGGCCGCCCTATTGTTGGCTGCAAAGATCCTTTCTTTGAATAAAGACCAATTCCAGGGTGTTGTGAAACTCTGTTTCCAGCAGGCTGAAAAGATTGGATACGGTGCCATGCAGTTTATTAAGGCGGGGCTGGTGACCGTGGACAGAAGCTTCGGCATCCATCTGGCGTCAAATATAACAGTGGGCAAAATAAGTGCAACATAGGGGCCGAACAATGCCTCTGTAGACTATTTCAAAATCACTGTAAAGGGGCGTGGCGCCCATGTATCTAATCCTGAAAAAGGAATAGACGCCCTCTTCGTGGCCTCAGAGATTGTTGTGTCCGCCCAAGCACTGGTTACAAGAAGGACAAATCCTACTGACAGCGTAATAATAGGGATTGGAAAACTTGAAGTAGGGACGGCATACAATATCGTTGCAAAGAGCGCTGTACTTGAGGGAACCATCAGAGTCATGTATCCTGAAATAAGAAAACAGGTGAAGAGTAAGTTGGAGTCCTTGGCGAAGGGTATTGCATCAATCTATGGAGCGGAAGCTGAAATAGAGTATAAAGACTTTACTTCTCCTCTTATCAATCCCGTTGATACCACTAAAAAAGTGGCCATTGTGGCAAAGAGA